>CBQWHS010000190.1:0-7111 GCA_967728665.1 uncultured Chryseosolibacter sp.
ATGCCTTTTCTCATCTGCACTTGTGTATTTTCAAGATTCATACATCCGATTTTGGTTCGGTATAGCAGTTTATGAGCCAAAAGTACTATGTATGACCAAGTACTATTTATAAATCGGTGAAAATTGCCATTTCGGGGCTAATTTTGAGGTTTTTATTTTGAATCCGAGGATGTGACTAACGGTGTCATACACCTAAAACCTGTTCACTTCTGGTCAGAAAATTTTTTAAATCGTTCACTTCTAATTCGAAATTGAATTTTCGCAGGTCATCGTGATATACTTGAAAGGCCTTGTCAAAAGTAGTTTTGCTGTAATATTTGCGATAGTCATATGACTCGCTGCTGATGTTCAAAAGAGGAAGTTTCAGTCCATAGATTGAGAGAAAAGCTTCGACTTCGCCTGGCTTGTCAATTTTAAGTACAACAACATTGTAACCTTTGGTTTCATAGAAATTAACGAATGCCGCCTGCGATTTGATGTGCGGCTCTAACAGAGGAGCCGGAATTAAAGAAATCCTGTTTACGAATTCTTCAAAGCTCAATGTGTTTGGAAGAATACTGAACAAATAATCTTTCATTATTGACTCATGAGCTTTATTCTCAAAAAAATCGCGATAAACGGAGACAAGGCGCGCAAATGGATTTCGAACTACAGTAAAAAAAATCTCGCCGGTGCGATCTTTTATTTTCGTGTGTAGGTTTACATCGGCCAGGTAATTTATTTCTGTGGGGGAAAGAGAATAACTGGTTAATGACGGATAAAGGGAGCACAACATGGTCCACGCCATGGACGTGCTTGCTGATTTTGGAATTCTGACGTAAGAAATGTTGTGATACGAATTATGAAGGTGACCTGCAGTTGGAAAAAAACTCCTTTTAAAGAAAGCAGCCTCGCCGGCAATTCGTTTCACAATGGCGTTATTCGTCAGCAGACTGTTTCGATTGTATAAACTAAAACGCGCCTGATATTTTTTCTGCGGGATGAATTCATGAAGCTTCTCCAGGGTGCGGGACCGCACAGATGAAAAGTCGTTTTTGCTGTGAAGGAAGCGGCCAGATTTGAATAACAACCGGATCAGGATATAGTATAGTTTTAATTCTTCGCGCATGTCGGTTAAATATATAAAACGTATTGGTAATCAATTACCTTCATTCGCCAAAGTGTATCCAGGACAAGGCTTGATTGGTTATATTTGTAGTCTATTCTGAAGGGCAAGTTGGCAACCGCGATGCGTTTTACACTCACATTTCTTTTTTCACTTCTCTGGGTAGCCACCATCGGTCAGGTAGCCAACGAATGGATTGATTATAACGCTCAATATTTTAAGATTCCTATCGCCAAAGATGGAATTTATAGACTCGGATATGCTGACCTGATAAATGCCGGTTTTCCAAGTTCTGCCGATCCTTCAACCATTCAAATATTTCATCGTGGAAAAGAACAGGCAATAACTGTAAACGGTGAGGGTGATAGTCAGTTCAATGCTGGCGACTACATAGAATTTTATGGACGGAAGAACGATGGCACACTTGACACTGAACTTTACGCCACGCCCGCATCTCAACCACATACACTTTACAATTTATACTCGGACACAACCACTTACTTTCTTACGTTCGGAACGAAGTTGGGCAAACGTATCCAAACCATTCAATTGTCATCTGCCGGGCTTCCGATGGAACCTTTTCATATGGCCGAGCGAACACTTGTCTTAAAAGATCAGTATTCGACGGGAGTAGATTACGGTGACATTCAAAAATCCGTGTTTGATGACGGGGAAGGTTGGATGGGAAATCAAATAATTCAAGCACAATCGATTAGTTACATCGTTGATGGACTCACGCTGGGTGTTCAATCCGCTGGAAATCCAACCGTGGAAATCCTTCTGGTGGGAAGAGGACCCATGGCCCATAGTGTTGAACTATCCGCTGGTTCACGCGTGATAGGATCAGCAAATTTTTCCGCTTACAAATCATTTAAGTTTTCAACAACACTTGGCTGGAACGACATCAATTCTGATGGCCAAGTTGTCATCTCTGCGAAAGTGCTCGGATCGCCGGATAGAATTTCAGTTGCTTACGTTACGGTTCGTTTTCCACAGCAAACCGATATGCAGTCACTTACGGAAAAAGTCTTTTATCCAAATGAAAACCTGAGCGGTAACTCATTTTTTCAAATTAAGAATTTTTCTGCCGGAACAACTCTTTACGATGTTACCGATCCTAACAATCTAAAAAAGGTTGTCGCAACGGAGTCTGCGACATTGAATGCTGTGATCAATTCATCAGTATCCAAAAAAATATTTGCGACCAGCTCAACACTTACACCATCTGTAACGAAAACCGTTTTCAGAAATATTATTCCGGCTGCACATAACTACGTAATCATATCGCATCCTTCTTTGCGAAAGCCGACTTCTGGTTACACAGATCCGGTTAAAGCTTACGCTGAATATCGTGCGCAGCCACAAGGCGGGCAATACGACACGCTGGTTGTTAATATTGACCAGCTTTATGATCAATTTAACTACGGTGAAAAATCGTCACTGGCCATTTATCATTTTATGAAATTTTTCGCTGCGACAAAATTACCTTCCTATCTGTTCCTTGTCGGGAAGGGTTTGGACGTCAGCATGGGATATTTTCGTTCACCGAACTCTTTTCCGCTTTATAAGGACTTGATACCTCCGGCAGGCAATCCTGGGTCGGACATGCACTATACTCTTGGGCTCTCGGCTGATACGAAAGGAGCGGCTGTAGCAACGGGTAGGCTATCCGCAACAGGTGCGCAAGATGTGGTTGCCTATTTGAACAAGGTTAAAGAAAATGAAGCACGGCCATTCGATGATTTACGCCGGAAAAATCTTCTTCACCTTAGCGGTGGATTATATGCCGGTGAGCCTCAGCTTTTTCAGTCGTACCTGGAACAGTTCGGCACGCTGGCGGAATCGTATTACCTGGGTGCGAAAGTAAAAGCAGTTGCAAAGCAATCTACCAACCAGGAAGTGATTAACGTGGCCGATGAATTAAACAAAGGTCTGGGAATGGTAACTTTTTTCGGACATTCATCCAGCGGCTCATCGGATTTTGATATTGGATTTGTAACCGATCCAGTGATGGGCTACAACAATAAAGGCAAGTATCCCGTCTTCCTGTTGAACGGATGTTTAGCCGGATCTGCATTTTTAAATCTCACAATTTTCGGAGAAAATTGGACGAACACTCCAAATAAAGGCGCACTTGGAGTGATCGCGCATACTAATCTTGCATTTTCGTTTAGCCTTCGAAACTATTCGTACTTGTTTTACCAGGTAGCATTTGGTGATGCATCATTCATAAACAAGGGAGTGGGCGATGTTCAGAAGGAAGTCGCAAGGCGTTACTTGAATTTATACGGCATCGGCGAATCGGCGGTCAGTCAAACAGAGCAAATGGTTTTACTTGGAGATCCAGCAGTCAAAATTCTCGGTGCGAGCAAACCTGATTTTGAGATCAAGCCTGAAACAGTTTCGATTAATTCAACAACGGGAGAAACGATTACAGCACTCACGGACTCATTGCGATTGTCATTCGTAGTGAGCAACTATGGAATCGCCAGGAATCAGTCCGTCAAAATACTGGTGAAGCGAACATTGAAGGATGGACAAATTTTTCAGTATGATTCAGTGCTAACCTCAATTCTGTACAGTGACACTATTACGATGGTTATCCCGGGCAAAATCGAAAACGGTTTTGGTAATAACACTTTTGAAATCACAATAGACTCTGACAACACTAATGATGAACTCAGGGAGGATAACAACAGCTACAGCTTGGCGTATTTTATTCCACTGAACAGAACGCGCAATCTCTTTCCGGACAATTATGGAATTGTCAATAAGCAGGAAGTGTATCTTTCATTTCAGCACACAGACTTGCTTGCGGACGAGCGCGAATTCTTACTGGAAGTTGATACATCGCGGAATTTCAACAGTCCGTTCAAGAAATCGTATTCGATAAAATCCAAAGTGCTGGTGTCTCAAAAAATAACGCTGTTGTCAAAGGACACGACAGCCTATTATTGGAGAACGAAATTGTTAAGTCCCCTACCAATTGAAAGTAATGCATGGGAAACGAATTCGTTCACGTTCATTAATAACGGTCCGACCGGTTGGGCACAGGTCAAGTTTGATCAATACACTGACAACGATGTTGTCGGCCTTGTAAAAGATCCAGCGCTAAAGAAGCTCACGTTCCTCGAATCGAAAACTGATATTGCCGTGAAAACTTTCGGTGCAGCACTTAACAAACCTGTTGATTCGACCAGCTTTAAAATAAAAGGTGTTGAATATAATATCACGATCGATCCCAACACTGGATTTCTTTGCCGTAGCAACACGATCAATTTTATTGCTTTTAATAAGAAGACGACATTTCCGTATCCTGGAATATATTTTACATGGCAAGATCTCCTTTATAATTATGGCGGAAGGCGGTTGCTATGTGGTCGCGAGCCTTATGTGATCAACAGTTTTACGCCAAGTGAACTCGTTTATGATAACAAAGGAGACGTGATAAAATATATTGACAATGTTGGAGAAGGAGATTCTGTTATCATGTTCAATATTGGTGATGCTGGCTATGAAAATTGGCCCGTTGAAGCCCGGACCAAGTTGAGTTTGCTGGGAATTTCTGCGGCTCAACTGAGTTCGCTTATCCCAGGGGAACCCATCGTAATTTTTGGAAAAAAGGGAGCCGCGGCCGGTACAGCGAAAATTTTTCATACTACAGGATCACCATCAAACATGCAACGCCTTATAGTGAATGCAAGTGTGACGGGCAGAACAAGTGATGGCGTTATGAAATCTGTCATCATAGGGCCAGCGAAACATTGGCGTAAATTCATTGTAAAAAATTCTAAAGTAGAAGCCTCCGACAAAGTTTTCTATCAAATCACTGGGATTAAGGCAGATGGAACTTACGCAGTACTGAAGAACAACCTCACCACTTCCACGGATATCGCCGACATTTCAGCATCGGATTTTCCCTCTTTGATTGTTACTGTCAACATTGAAGATGCTTTGTTGTTAACACCTGCAAACCTTGATCATTGGCTTGTTACGTTTGATCCACTGCCCGAGGGAGTCACAATTTATGAAGGAACGAAAAATAAAATCGCGTTGAATGAAGGTGAGTCGTACAAGCCTCAATTCAAATTTGTGAACATTAGTGAAACTGCTTTTCCGGATTCTTTAACAGTGAAGCAAACACTTCAGAATCCAACAACATTCAAAAGCTTTACAGCAGATGTAAAAATCAAATCACCATTGCCTCGCGACACCACCAAATTCTCGTTAACCTTTAACACAGCGGGAATGGAAGGGATGCACGACCTTACGGTCAATGTAAATCCAAAAAATACCAGTGAGTTGAATTATGACAATAACATCATAACGTTAAGGAATCATCTTGAAGTGATAACTGACAGCAGCGCTCCGGTACTTGATGTCACCATTGATGGCAGACATATTCAAAATGAGGATTATGTAATGCCTTCACCGAAAATCAAAATCATGGTATGGGATAATAATCCTTATTTGCTGAAGCGGGACACTACTGGCGTTAACATTTTTCTTGCAGACTTCTGCGATGATTTAGGTTGCAATTACAAGCGAATAAATTTTTCCCGAAACGACGTTACCTGGAAAGGTGAGACGACTGATTCAGAGTTCGAAGTAAATTTCACTCCGGCTGATCTTCCCGATGGCGCCTACCGGTTACGTGTCGCGGCCACTGATGCTCATGGTAACAAGAGCGGAGCCTTACCATACGAGATAACGTTTAGGGTGTTGAACGAAACCACCATTGTACTGTCGCCACCATTTCCTAATCCTGCCTATGAAAAAGTGAATTTCGAATTGGTTCTCACCGGGAATACTTTGCCTGAATCGGTAGACTTATCATTCTTCTCCATTACCGGGAGAAAGTATCAAACATTTTTACTTGAGAGCGATCAATTCCACATTGGCACCAACACGATTACATGGTCCACCATAGACGATCGGGGAAATCCCTTACCGAACGGTGTTTATGTTTACGACATAACAGTAGTCGCTGACGATCGCTCCATCAACAAAAAAGGGAAACTGGTTATCGTACGATAAAATTTCCTGCTATTGTGTATGAGTATAGCCAAGTCGTTGTAAATAATTTACATGGCATGAAAATTATTTACTTTCCGTCAGGCGCGCTTTGACAAACAAAAGTCTTATCGAAAGACGACAGGCGGAAGCCAAATGAATGTTACGGAAGCAAGTAATTGCTTTCTTTAGTTCCAACAACAAACACAAGAGGCTGCTTTTTACCAGCAGCCTCTTTATCTTTTTAATCGATTGAAGATTAATGATGATGATGACCATCTGGCCCATGAACGTGGCCGTGAGCAATTTCATCACTGGTTGCATTTCTCACATCCATAACTTCAACTGCAAAGTTTAACTCTACGCCGGCAAGCGGATGATTGGCATCAACGGTGATAGCGTCAAGACCTATGTGAGTCACCGTTACAACGCCACCCTGATTCGTGGAGAATCGCATTCCTTTTTGTATCTCTTGTCCACCGAAGGCGGAACGAGGAACTTTCTGGATA
The DNA here is from genome assembly GCA_967728665.1 of uncultured Chryseosolibacter sp. GTDB lineage: Bacteria > Bacteroidota > Bacteroidia > Cytophagales > Cyclobacteriaceae > Chryseosolibacter. Next base: position 6,628 of record CBQWHS010000190.1, read on the forward strand.
AGATTTTCATCTTTTTCTCCGTAACCTTTTTCCGGCTGTATTTTCAGACTGAATTTGTCACCTTTCGATTTTCCTTCTAGGCCTTCTTCCATTCCTGGAATAAGATTTCCGGCTCCATGAAGGTAATCCAGTGGTTCACGACCATCGCTTGAATCAATGACTGTTCCTTCATTGTCGCGGAGTGTATAATGAATGGAGGCCACTTTGTTTTTTGAAATTTGCATAAAGTTTGAATTTGTTGATAAAATTACAGAGGCTGGGGACTCCGCTGAACAAACAGAAAAGCCGGCCTCTCGGATAAATATTTGAACAAAAGTAATGAAATTGTTTCAGGCAAAACCGATGCAAAATTAAAGGGAGAATCGAATCACGCCTGTAATTTCACCTTGAGGGCGGGCCCTTCATCGCTAATTACTTCTACCGGCTGACCCTTATCAATGAAATCGCCACGAGTATAGGCGTCATAAATTTTTCCGCTGATTTC
>CBQWHS010000191.1:0-7103 GCA_967728665.1 uncultured Chryseosolibacter sp.
GGTGGAATGAAAGCGCTTGTAAAAAGTTTTGACTATGAGGGATATCGTTATGAAAATTTTCAGCTGGATGCAAAAATCAAAAATGACGTACTCTCTGGTGCCGCCTCATTGAACGACAAAAATCTGCAGTTTGCGCTGAACGGGGAGTATGACTTTAGCAATGACGTTCCGAAATACGATTTTAAATTTGATTTGAAAAATGCTGACTTTCAGGCACTACATCTCTCTGAGACACCACTGCAAGCTCGCGCCATCCTGGAAGTCAACCTTGCAACAGCGGACTTTCGTATTCTCAATGGAGACATAGGAATTCGTAAAGTCGCAATTTTTAATGGCCAGAAATTGTATGCAGTCGATTCGTTGCTCTTTGCTTCGATCGATCAAAAAGGACGTTCTGAAATTAAAATCAATTCCGACATCATGGATGGCTCGTTTGTCGGATCCATTAATATTTTCCAAATGCCAGCCGTCATACGGGAATATTTTAATACATATTATTCCCTTCACGATTCTGTTGAAAGAAGCTACGAAGATCCTCAGCACTTTAAATTCAAACTTGACTTAAAAAAAACGGATCTCATTACAGACATTCTTGTTCCCCAGCTCACAGCATTTGAGCCTGGACAAATAAAAGGTGAATTTGATAGTAAGCGAAAAAAACTTGATCTCCGATTCGATATAGACACTATCAATTACGCTAATGTCGGCTTAAAGAGTTTTGTGTTTAGCACCAATTCAGACTCATCAGCCCTCAACTATAATATCTTCATAGATGAAATTACATATGATACCCTCGAGGTGGATGGATTTGAATTTAATGGTACGGTTGCTCATGATTCCGTGAAGACTAATCTCATAATTCTGGATTCTCTAGATCTGTACAAATACGTAATAGGGGCAACATTCTTCAGCAAGAAGAATTATTTCGAACTGAAGTTGAATCCAAATCAAGTAAGGTTAAACTACGAGAAATGGAACGTGCCCCCAGAAAACTTTATTCAATTTGGAGGAAAAAAGATAGTCGCCCAAAACGTGGTTTTATCAAACGAAAACGAAAAAATTATCCTTGACTCAAAGCCTGAAGTTGGCACTCCCATGTTCATCGGGTTTCGCAACCTTAACATTGAATACCTCGTAAGCATGGTGTCAAAGAAAAAACTGGCGTCTGGTTTTCTGAACGGAGACATCAACGTTAACACCGGCCAGGCATCAACAACGTTTACATCAAACGTGTCTATCAAAAACTTTGCGTTATCCAATGTTACCTGGGGCGACATCATCCTCGACGTTCGCCAAACCGTGGCCAATCGTTATGATGTAGACTTCAATCTCAAGAGCGACAAAAATGATTTAACTGCTGATGGATATTACACTGGAGGTGAGAATCAGGCGTTGCAACTAAATGCAAACCTCAATCGATTTGATCTCACTTCTCTGCAGCCATTACTCGCGAATCAACTCAAGGATCTGAAAGGAAACCTTACCGGCAATCTTTACGCTCAAGGTTCTCCTACTAAACCGGAGATCAGCGGAGGGTTGACATTCAACAAAACAAGTTTCTTATCCACCTATCTGAATACCGGATTCACGATTGACAACCAAACCATCGGGTTCACGAACAAAGGAATCACCTTAAATAATTTTCAATTGATAGACACACGAAAGAACCCAGCAAAGTTAAATGGAACAATTGCGACCACAGACTACAAGACGTTTCATTTTAACCTTGACCTTGTTACCAATAATTTCCGCATTATCAATACAACAGCTGACGACAACGAGTTGTATTATGGAAAAATTGATGTGAGCGCAACCGCGAGAATTCGTGGAACTTTGCTCAATCCAGAGATCGATTCAGAAATAAGGCTCAGTGATGGAAGTGATTTCACTTATGTAGTTCCTCAGTCAGAAGCTGCCATTCTTCAGCAACAAGGAATAGTTGAGTTTGTTGACAAAACATTCAAGAATGATCCCTTCATGAAGAAAGTCCAAATGGAATTGCCCGATACTTTGACAAATAATTTTACGGGCGTTGATCTCACCGCAAAAATCGAACTGAACGATAAGGAAAAATTCACGATTATAATTGATCCAACAACTGAAGATCAACTCAGTGTAAAAGGCAACACAACATTGACTCAGAAAATCGATCGAACTGGCGATATTCAATTAACGGGCCGTTATGAAATCACTGAAGGGACGTACAATCTTTCGTTTTACAAATTTTTAAAACGTGAGTTTAAGATAGAGAAAGGAAGCACGATAACCTGGGATGGCGATCCACTGAACGCAACATTGGATATCCACGCGATTTTCAATGTGGAGACAGCACCGATCGATCTGTTAGCAAATCAACTTCAAGGAATGGATCGACAAGAGATGAACAAATATAAACAACGGCTTCCCTTCCAGGTGTACTTAAACATTGCAGGTCAATTATTGAGACCTGAAATATCATTCAAGCTCGACATGCCAATGAAAGAACGAAATTCATTTGGTGGAAATGTTTACGCGCGTTTGCAAGATATTAACACTCGCGAGTCAGATTTGAATAAACAAGTATTTGCATTGCTGATTCTCAAACGATTTATTTCAGACAATCCATTTGAAAATCAGGGCGCTCGAGGATTTGAAGGAACAGCCCGTTCCAGTGTAAGCCAAATTCTATCGGACCAGCTCAATCGGCTATCACAAAATGTAAAAGGAGTTGAACTCAGCTTCGATGTTAAGTCTTTTGAAGATTACTCGTCAGGCCAGGCACAGGGACAAACACAACTTCAACTTGGCCTTTCAAAAAGTTTGATGAATGACAAGCTTGTCGTTAAACTCTCGGGCAACGTTGACATAGAAGGACAAAACACAAATAGACAGGCGACAGACTATATAGGTGATTTAGCATTGGAATATTTACTCACAGATGATGGTCGATTCCGAATCACAGGCTTTCGAAATAGTAATTACGATATGATTGATGGAGAACTCACGGAAACAGGTGCAGGCGTTATCTACATCAAGGATTATGACACGTTGAAAGAGTTGTTCAAAGCCAATGCCAAGCAAAATAAAAAATAACGTTTTAAAAAAATGCAGTGAAGCCTGCATCATGATTGCTGCATGCGTGTTGTTTTCATGCACGGCAACGAAGTTTATTCCCAAAGATGAAATCTTATACACTGGTGCTGAAATAAAAATAAAGCCAATCGGAAAAATTCAAGCTAAAAATCGAATCAAGGAATTGATGGATCAAAATGTTTCCCCTAAACCCAATACATCGATTTTCGGAATGCGACCAGGCTTATGGTTTTATTATATCGCTGGCCCAACTGAACGAAGAAAAGGTTTTAGATATTTCGTGAAAAATAAATTAGGCCAGGTTCCCATTTACATGCGAGATGTAAATCCAGCGAAAACTGCCAACCTTTTGAAAGGACATTTGATCAACTATGGATACTTTCAAGCGGAAGTTGCTCACGCAACGAAAATCAGAGGGAAAACAGGGAAGGTCACTTACACAGCAACGGTACATCGCCCCTATCGTCTCCGCAATATCGATTATCCTAAAAACACAACGTTGTTCAGTAATATTGATTCCATCAAGCAAAATTCGTTTTTAAAAAAAGGACAACGCTATCATTTAGAACGCCTGCAAGCGGAACAAGAACGCATTGAGCAGGAGCTGGAAAATTATGGTTACTATTATTTTGATGACAAACATTTAATATTCGAAGCCGACAGCACTGTTGGTCGAAGACAGGTTGATCTGTTGCTTAAACTCGAAAGAGGAGTTCCCGCCAAGGCCAAACGAATTTATCACCTCGGAGAAATAACTATATATCCGGATTACACCCTTTCGCAGGATACGTTGTCTCGGAAGACTGAAGCGAAAAACATTAATGGTTACAAGTATGTTGATCGCATGCACTATTACAAACCAGAGATCATCATCAAGATCATTAATCTAAAACCGGGTCGAATTTACAAACGGCTCGATCGTGAGTACACAGTAAGTCACTTGATGAGTTTGGGCACATTCAAGTTTGTTGACGTTCAATTTCATGAGTCGGCAACAGACAGCATGAAGCTGGATGCTAACATCTATTTAACACCGTACCTGGAAAAATCGATTCGAGCTGACTTACAGGCAACTTCCAAATCTAACAACTTTGTTGGGCCCGGATTGAATGTGAAATTCACAAACAGGAATTTATTCCGTGGCTCAGAACGTTTTGATTTAACGTTGACTTCAGGCTATGAAGTCCAATACAGCAGGAAAGTAAGTCAGCCACTAAACGCCTTTGAACTTGGCATTGAGTCGGGACTTTCCGTTCCAAGATTTATAGCACCATTCGATATCTATTATCCAAGTCGAAAATTTCTCCCCACCACAGACGTCAAGCTCGGTTTTCGCTTACAGCAACGAATAGGTTTTTTTCGATTGAATTCGTTTAACCTTTCCTATGGCTACACGTGGCGAGAAAATACATTAAAAACACACGAACTCTATCCTGTTGATATTAACTACATGAAACTCGGAAAGACGAGTGCTGCGTTTGATGACCTGATTACATCGAACCGTTTTCTGGCGCGCTCACTTGAAAATCAGTTTATCATGGGTGCGCGGTATAGCTACACGCTCAATACCCAAGTGAACAAACAACGCGTGGAAAAATTCCGCGAGCAAAAATTTGAACGATCTAACTTCTACTTCAACGGAAAGGTGGAGTCTGCTGGCAACCTTGTTCATCTGTTGCGTGGAGGACAATTCGACAACAGTCTTGAAAATCAGGAATTGAAAATCTTCGGCTCCGCTTATTCGCAGTTTGTCAGAGGAGAAGCTGACTTCCGTTATTATTTCTCCCTGAGTAAATCAAATATGATTGCAAGCCGAATTATTGTTGGCACAGGTTATGCGTTCGGCAATTCAGTTACCATGCCATACATCCGTCAGTTTGCAGCAGGTGGTTCAAATAGCGTTCGCGCTTTTCCCGCCAGATCGTTAGGTCCAGGCACCTACTATGTTCGTAATGATCCCAACAACGAAAATAGGGCTCTCTTCATCGATCAACGCGGTGATGTAAAAATAGAGGGGAGCAGCGAGTTTCGATTTAATATTATAAAAATGGTAAAAGGTGCATTGTTTGTTGATGCCGGCAATATTTGGCTATGGCGACCAAACTATTTTCTATCTGGCGACAGTACATCCGCGAACAGCGCCGTTAACGGAAAATTTCCAGGTAAAAACTTTGCGAGTGAGTTGGCCGTAGGAACCGGCCTTGGAACACGTTTTGATTTCAATTTTGTTGTCTTGCGATTGGACGTGGCGTTCCCGTTACGAAAACCTTGGCTACCGGCGGGGCAACGTTGGGTGTGGGACGAAATTGCCTTAGGAAGCAGCCAATGGCGAAGGGAGAATCTGATCTTGAATATTGCGATCGGTTATCCATTCTAATTTAATTCGTAGAATATTTTCCATTAGACACAGAATTTTCCGAAGGTATGCTAATGGTAGAAAAGGAATTACAGAAACTAAAGTGGAGCAAGAAATGAAAACAAGCTTGATTTTTTTATTGGGTTTGGGGATGGGGACCGTCCTTGGATTATTAATAGCGCCCGAAGCGGGCAGAATCACACGCAGAAAAATACGAGATGAAGCAGATCGCATCATCGATAAGGCACTTGCTAAACGCGAGTTGAAGGAACTCGAAAAGACAGGTGAAGTAACGTTGATTAGGGAAGAAGAACGTTATACCATTTAAGCTACAAGAGTTATGAGTGAGTTATTTTACAAAGCAGCGGGGGCCATCCTGGCTCCGTTTCGTTATGCGGAGCGCGAAGTTGTTCATATGAAGGAGGTGGCAAAAGAGGACCTTCAGCAATTCGTTGCTAATGCAATCAAGATGGTTGTTATTGGAATTGCTTCCTTCCTTTTCCTGCTTTTTCTGAGCATCACTGCAGCAACCGCAATAAATGAAAAGACGGAAAGTCTATTTCTAGGTTACGCGATTGTTGCCGGGTTCTATCTGTTGGTGGGACTCGGATTATACATTTGGAAACAAGCTAGTGACAAAAAAGAAAAAGAAACTTCCATTACAAGTCCTCCACCGCCACGGCGAGCGCATGCGTCTTGATCACTGAGTTATTTGCTAAAGCGCAAGCGGGACAAAACACGATTTCGACAGGTTAAAAAGTTTAGTAACTTGGTTTCCGAACTCTTAACCTATGCGAATTCGTTATTGCATCCCGTTTTTTATTTTAGTTGCCTTCACAACTTCTGCGCAGAAGCAAAAGTCCAACGCAACATACTTCCCTGAAAAAAGCAATTGGGAAAAAAGGAATCCGGAGGCCGTTGGAGTAAACCCAGCGCTCCTGACTGAGGCAATAAATTTTGCCATCGAAAACGAAGCAAAAACACCTCCTGATCTCAAACAAGCACATTACGAAAGTTCATTCGGACGCGAGCCCTTTGGATTCCCAGTAGGACCAATGAAGGGACGAGGCGGGCCTTCCGGTTTAATTATTAAGAACGGTTATATCATCGGCGAATGGGGCACGCCATCGCGTGTTGATTTAACATTCAGTGTCGCAAAGAGCTTCCTTTCAACGATTGTCGGTGTTGCCGTGCAGGATGGTCTCATCAGAAACATTGATGACAAAGTCTACCAGTCGATGGCTCCGATCATTCCTTATGATCCCGCAAAATATCTCATGAACAAAGCTGACCACCTTGGCGAGGATGATATAATTGAATTGTTCGATACACCTCACAACAAAAAAATCTCCTGGGATCATTTGCTTCGTCAGACCAGTGATTGGGAAGGCACGTTGTGGGGAAAACCTGATTGGGCTGATCGGCCACAAGGCAATTCAAATACGTGGACAACGCGTGAACGAAACGAACCTGGAACAGTTTACAAATACAATGATACACGCGTAAATGTTTTAGCATTGGCGGCATTGAACATCTTGCGTAAACCGTTGCCTGTGGTATTGAAAGATCGCATTATGGATAATATCGGAGCGTCAGAAACCTGGCGATGGACAGGGTACGAAAATTCATGGATCGTCATGGATGGACAGCTCGTGCAGTCCGTCAGTGGTGGATC
>CBQWHS010000192.1:0-7089 GCA_967728665.1 uncultured Chryseosolibacter sp.
AAGCGATCATTCAATTCAAAGACAACGGAGTCGGAATTGCCGAAGAATATATAGAGAAAATCTTCAAAATGTTTTTCCGTGCGAATGCCGATAGCAAAGGGTCTGGTCTTGGTCTGTACATTGTAAAAAGCGCCGTAGAGAAACTCAACGGCCACGTAAAAGTTTATTCAACGCTTGGGGAGGGTACAGCATTTTACATCGAGATTCCGAATTTGGCGGAGCCAATTACCTCGTGATGCTCAAATCATGGTTTATTCAAATCAGCCGACAAACGCGCTTAAGAAAGGCGACAATGGCGATACGGTTTAAGTCGTTTGTGCCTGGTTATTCTAATATTAACCAGTATAAGCATTGGTTCAGTGGTAGGAAAGTTTCTAGCGAATTGAACTGAAAACCCGATCTTATTCGGTTGCTACATCTTAAAAACATTGTCGTAATTTGCGCTTGAATTTATTTTTTCTGGCTAGTCGGATTTTTTGATGTTTAAGAACTTTTCGCTCACTGGTAATATCTACGTTGCTTCTTTTCTTCAGTTACTGTTGGTAATGGGATTGTTCACGGTTTGTCGGATAGGATTTTATCTGTTTAACCTGGCTTTTTTTCCCGAGATCACTTTTGCAAGATTTCTCACTTTGCTTTGGGGTGGCCTCCAGTTCGACGTTGTAGCAGTCTTATACATGAATCTGCTTTTTATCCTGCTGATCCTTCTTCCATTTAACTTTCGATTCAATTACGGATTCAAGGAAATACTCAAATATATTTTTTTCGTCACTAATGGAGCTGCTCTCGCATTTAATGTATTTGATTTTATTTATTACAAGTTCACACTCCGGCGAACGACAGCCGATATCCTGATCCAGTTCTCGAATGAGCAACACATGTTCAAGTTGTTCCTTCAATTTGTTGCCGACTACTGGTATGCTTTTATTTTTTGGATACTGATTGTAGTAACACTAGTGAAGGTGTACGGCCGAATAAATTATTGGGGACCACAGATCAAGAACAAGCTTTTGTATTATGGCGGAGGAGTCGCCTTTATTCCTCTTGTCGCATTCTTAGTTGTCGTTGGAATTCGTGGAGGTGTTAGACATAGTGTTCGCCCAATCACCCTCAGCAATGCCGGTGAATTTGTCAAAGATCCAAAGCATGTAAGCATCGTTTTGAATACACCTTTTTCATTCATCCGAACGATTGGAAAGACCAACGTGCAAAAAGTGCAATTCTATCCTGAAAGCGAGCTTGAGAAAATTTATACTCCTATTCATTTGCCCCAGGACACGGCTGCATTTCGCAAAGACAATGTTGTCGTGATTATCCTTGAAAGTTTTTCAAAAGAATTTTTCGGGACATTTAATCATGACAAGAATAATGGGACGTTCCGAGGTTATACACCCTTTCTTGATTCGTTGATTGATCATAGTTTGACATTCGAATATTCATTTGCCAATGGAAGAAAATCTATAGACGGGTTGCCTTCAGTTGTGGCAAGCATTCCATCATTGGGTGTTCCGTATTTCCTGTCTCCATATTCCGGCGATCGAATCAATTCCCTCTCTTCTTTATTGAAAGAGAAAGGCTATCACACTTCTTTTTTCCATGGAGCGCCAAATGGTTCAATGGGGTTTCAGGCTTTCATGAATCTTGCTGGCACCGAGAATTATTACGGCATGAGCGAGTATGGAAACGATGATGATTTTGACGGACTCTGGGGAATCTGGGATCAGAAGTTTTTTGATTTCTATGCGGACAAACTACGAGAATTTCCGCAGCCATTTGTTTCATCCGTGTTCTCAGTATCATCGCATCATCCGTTTAAGATTCCTGCCGGAATGGAGACTAAATATCGTGAGGGAACAATGCCAATCCATAAATGTGTTCGGTATACAGATGATGGTCTGCGAATGTTCTTCAACAAGATGAAAACAATGCCTGGCTACGAAAATACATTATTTGTAATAACGGCAGACCACACTTCTTCGAACATCGAATTTCCTGAGCACAGGACGGCGTGGGGATTTTATTCAATTCCCGTGATCTTCTTCAAGCCAGGGGATAAGCTCGTTGGTAGAAAACAGGAGATCACGCAGCAAATTGACATCATGCCAAGTGTGCTCGGGTACTTACATTTCGACAAACCATACCTTGCGTTCGGACGTGATATTTTCAGAGAGGCCAAACAACCTTTTGCGTTTAATTTCAAAGACAATACATATCAACTTTTTGTCAATGACCACCTGTTAGTTTTCGATGGACAGAAATCAATCGGGCTTTACAATTTTAAAAAGGATAAGTTGATTGAGCATAATTTGATTAAAACGAATCAAGACATTGCGCTTGAGATGGAGCCAATGATGAAAGCTTTTATTCAACAGTACAACAATCGACTCATCGGTGATCGATTGACCGTCGAAAAAACAAGATAGTTTTAAGTACTCCTGATTGCAAAAAGATACTCCTTTGTACTACAATACCCCGAAGACCTTATAGCTCTCGAAGAAATGCGGTGAATAAAAAACCTTCGCCGCGAAAAATTTTTAAAATTCTCGTTTACATCCCAAAACTTCAAGCGAGGCATATGAGTTAGGTAATAAGTTTTTAATATTTGTGAAGGTAATAAGGATGGATGTTGTTCCGAATTTTTGAGCTGGTCTTGTCCGAAAATCGGGTGTTATCAATACATATCAAATTTCTCACCTTCTTACATTAGCTACCTGGTGCAAGCAATGGTGAACTAACCTTATTACATTATTTGGAATCAAAATTCTGCGGCTAAGGGTATAAAAATTCACCGCAACGAACGCAACACGTTCCGATCTCAAAATAATATCCCTGTATACTACAAATCCTTGAAAACCTTATAACATAAAAAAACCTCTCGCAGGGGTGCGGGTAAATAATAAATTCTTATCGTGAGAAAATTGAAATTTCCGCGGTTGAACCAAAAAGCTGCAATGCGGGTTAAGGAATTTACGCGAGGTTATGATATACCGTTTGAACGTCCTCATCACTCTCCAACACTTCAACTAATTTTAAAACTTCATCTTGTTCAGCTTCGGACAGTTCTTTCGTAGTGGTTGGAATGTAATGAAGTTCGGAGCTTTTAGCTTCGAGATTTTTTGATTCGAGGAATTTCTGCATGTGACCAAACTCAGTGAATTTCGTTGAGATCACAATTTCATCTTCATTCCTTTCTATGTCCTCGGCGCCCGCGTCAATTAAGTCGAGTTCGTATTGATCGAGATCCAGTTTCGATGGATCGAATTTGAAAATGCCCCGGCGTTCGAACATGAACGCTACAGACCCGGAGTTGCCCATACTTCCACCGTTTTTGGAAAAGTGAAGACGGATATTCGCCACCGTACGGGTAGGATTGTCTGTGGCGCACTCAACCATCAGGGGCACGCCATGCGGTGCATATCCCTCGTATGTTACTTCCTGGAAATCTTTCTCCTCCTTCGAAGATGCGCGTTTGATGGCAGCGTCAACGCGGTCCTTTGGCATGTTCACACCTTTGGCGTTCTGAATCGCCATCCGGAGTTTTGGGTTATTCTCAGGCAACGGACCGGCTTGTTTCACCGCAATGGCAATGTCTTTTCCAATTCTGGTGAACGCTTTGGCCATGCGGTCAAAGCGAGCGAACATTTTGTGCTTCCGTTTTTCGAATACGCGACCCATAGGACTATTGATTAGTGGCCGCAAAATAAAGTAGTTACGGGAAATCCCAAAAAAGTCTTTAATAAAGATATCTATGATGGGCTTGTCATCGCAGCACGTTGCACTTTCTCCCACATTACCGATTGCTGTCCCCGTATGTAGCGAACAAATCCCGCGTAGACGGACAAATTCATAACGCTGAAATAGTAGGGTACAAAGAATCCTTTAAGAGAGATTTTCCTGTCGCGAAGGGTGTAGCCGAACGCTGCCATGATATAGAAAAGTAACTGAGTAATGACGGCCAACATAAAAAATAAAGATCCCGTCAATGCCAGGTATAGACTTGTCAAAAATACAATGGGAAGAAAAAGAGGTGCGAGGGTCCAACGCAATACCCGATGAGAAATATACTGAAAGCTAAGAGTACCATGACGAAACGGATTGAGTAATCCTTTCAATTTTTTCATCGCCTGAAATCCGCCCGCACAGATTCGAACTTTACGTTTCCATTCCTCGTCCACACTTGCGGATGCAGTTTCCATGGCGTAGGCGTCTGGTTCATATTGAAAACGGTAGCCACGCTCGGCAATGCGCAGGGAAAGATAAAAGTCTTCGATGATCATATTTTCCGGAGGTGCTTCATATAAATTTGTGCGCACACTAAATAATTCACCAGCCGCTCCAACAATTGAATATACTTCTGAGTCTTTCCGTTTGAGGAACGATTCGTATTTCCAATACAACCCTTCGCCCGATCCGGAAGCGTTATCTTCCGCGTTTTGAAAAATTCTTTTCTCGCCAGCCACCCCGCCAACCAGGTCATTCTCATAGTGTTTTACGATTTTCTTAATCGCTTCTTTGTTCAATAATGTATTGGCGTCTGAAAAAACAACGATCGGAGTTTTTACGTGATTCATTACCCTGTTAACTGCATGAATTTTTCCCTTTCGCCCAGGTTCGTGAAACAGCTTTACGGCATGAAATTTTTTTACAACCAAAGGAGTGTTATCCGTTGATCCATCGGTTACAATAAGAATTGATAGTTTGTCGATCGGATAATCAAGGGCCAATGTGTTTTTGATTTTTTCCTCGATAAACTGTTCTTCATTGTATGCCGCGATCAACATGGTGACTTCCGGTAACAGACGATCATCTTGTTGTGATTGATTCACTGACTGTTTTTTCAGTTTTGAAAGAATAAAGATTACAACACCATAACCAAGATAAGTGTAAAGAATAATGAAAACGCCAATCCAGAAAAGAGTAATCGCGATCGTGCTCATGGAATTGATTTAAATGTGGAAAAAATGTAACATGATTTTTACTGAATGTGTTGTGAGTGAAGTCTATCAGTGCCGGTTGACGAATGCATTTGCTCAGCGAATCGTAAGTTCTTTTGCCTGCTTTTTCCTCGTAACAATTTTATGCCACGCGCGACCTTCTTTCGCCCATCTTTATCAACAACGTAATAGCATTGAATCTGCTGAAGCATCAAGTGTTCAAGAAAATGCCTTGCGGGAAAGTGAAAATTCACGCGCAACTTCTGCCAATGAAGATCCCGTGAATGCGCCACCCGTTATCACGGGCCAGACACCCGATCCGATTGCTGCGACTGAAGATGAATCTTTCACAATCGAACTCTCAAATTTGTTAGTAACGGATATAGACAGCAATTACCCAACAGGATTTTCATTACAGATCTTCGCTGGCGATCATTACTCCATTTCTGGAAATACAATTCTACCCGAGCCAAACTTTGCCGGAGAATTGACTGTCCCCGTAACAGTCAATGACGGAACATCTTCGAGTAATACTTTCTTGGTGAAAGTGAATGTAGCTGCGGTGAATGACCAGCCCGTGATCATATCACAAAATCCAAATCCATTAACGGGTACTGAAGATGTATCTTTCACACTTTCAATTTCCCAATTGCAGATCACGGACCCTGACGACACTTATCCAGGCGATTTCACATTGGAAATTCTGGATGGACCAAACTATACTTATTCCGGAACTACCGTGACGCCAGGGGCTGATTTTTTCGGCCCTCTTGTCGTCCATGTTACTGTAAATGACGGCAGTGTGTCAAGTGACCCGTTTGATGTTCATGTTGAGATCTCAAGTGTCAATGATCCTCCGATCATAACCGGGCAGACTCCAAATCCGTGGACTATTCAGGAAGACACGCCGGCTACAATTGAAGTTAACAATCTTGTTATTAATGATCCTGACGACTCCTATCCAAATGGTTTTACGTTGCAATTGTCTCCAGGAAATAATTATTCCATTACCGGAAATACCGTGACTCCTGCTGCAAATTTTTCCGGAACGTTGTCGGTACCGGTTCTGGTGAATGATGGAGACGTAAATAGCAACACATTCAATATTTCAATCACTGTAAACAATACCAACGACAAGCCCGTGATCACAGGACAGAAAGCGCTGACAGTTGAGGAAGACAACTCAATTCAGATTTTGCTGAACGATCTTGTCGTATCCGATCCGGACGGAGATTATCCAAATGGATATACGTTGAAAGCAGATGCCGGAAATAATTATATAGCGAGTGGAAATACGATAACACCGACACCTAACTACTCGGGTTCTCTCTCAGTACCTGTTCAGGTTAATGATGGTGCGATTGATAGTGAGCCTTTCGCTTTGCAGATTACCGTGAATCCAATAAATGATCCACCTGTTATCACTGGGCAAAACACAATCACAACTCAGGAAAATCAACCGGTAACTATTGCCCTAGGAGATTTGGTTGTCAGTGATCCAGATGATGCATATCCCGGAAGTTTTACGATGATCATTTCTCCAGGAGCTAATTACACATCAAATGGCAGCACCGTTACTCCGGCGACAGGATTCAATGGAGTTTTATCGGTGGGAATAAAAGTTAATGATGGCGATGTTTTTAGTAATGAGTTTATGGCTCAAGTTACAGTTAATCCAGTAAACGACCCGCCGGTGATCACAGGGCAAAAACAATTGTCAACTGTTGAGGATACTGGCATCACGGTTTTAACTTCCGACCTCACTGTGACTGATTCCGATAACACATATCCAGCAGGTTTCACTATTAAGATTTCACCCGGAGAAAATTACACGACATCCGGAACTACGATTACTCCTAACGCCAATTACACGGGCGTGCTATCCGTTGCAACGGTGGTGAATGATGGCACAAACGACAGCGCGCCTTTCAATCTGCAAATAACCGTCACACCAGTAAATGATAGTCCGGTAATCATTGCACAGCAACCATTGTCGATCAATGAAGATCAACCTTTGACGATTGAGTTTGCTCACCTGACAGTGTCCGATCCGGATAACGGGTACCCAAATGGTTTTTCTCTGACGGTAAGCTCCGGAGCAAACTACACGGCAGTGGGGAATGTTGTGACGCCGGAAAAAGATTTCTCAGGCACA
>CBQWHS010000193.1:0-7078 GCA_967728665.1 uncultured Chryseosolibacter sp.
GTAAAAAAAGTTTGTCATAGTGGCTCGACAATGCCGCAAAAATCAACGTATTTTTATCCAAAGGTTATCTGCGGATTTCTATTCAGTTCAATTAAGGAAGGAGAATTCCGTGAACCAGTCTATTCACCCTTTGCAACATCATGATACAACGTTCGATAGTGCTGGCTTCCAGTTCTCCCAGAAGACAATACTTAATGAAAGAAGCCGGATTCAATTTCTCGGTTGAAAAACCGGATGTCGATGAATCATTCCCCGCGGAGATGCCTGTGGACCAGGTAGCGAAATATTTGGCTGCAAAGAAGGCAGAGGTTTTTAGATTGAATATTAAAAACGAAATCATCGTTACGGCTGATACGGTTGTTATTTTGTTTAACAAGATTATGAACAAACCGGCTGATCGTAGTGAAGCTATCGAGATGCTTTCACAACTATCCGGACGAACTCACCTTGTAATGACAGGTGTTTGTATTCTGTCAAAAGAAAAGGAAGAAAGTTTTGATGATACAACAGAGGTGACTTTTCAATCACTCTCAAAATCAGAAATCGAATTTTACGTGGATAATTATAAGCCCTACGACAAGGCGGGTGCCTATGGTGCACAAGATTGGATCGGGATGACCGCTATTAAAACAATTAATGGTTCATATTTCAATGTGATGGGCTTGCCGATTCATCGCGTTTATGAGCACTTGAAAAACTGGTGATGAAAAAGATTTGGTCTTTCCTGAAAAATCATTTCCACCAAGATTTTAACCGAGCGCATTATTTTTCTGTTGCAATCCTTCTTGCAATCAGCATCGCCTTAAACTATCATTTCAGATTCGCTGACGATGTGCTGGAACCCATGCGCGGTTTCGGTAAATTCTTTATCTACATTATTTTTTATTCAATACCGTATTACTTGACGGTAGTCTCTTATTGTATCTTTAATCGCAAGATGCATATCCTAAAGAAAAATGAATTCTGGATCAAAAGTATTTTCGCGATCATTCTCATTTCACTGGACGCCAGCCTGTCTTTTCTGTACCCTATTATTACGAAAATTTCTCACCCGCTAACGGAGCTTTGGCTAATCAAAGTGAGCGTAAATCTTTTTAGCACATTCACTATACTCATTCCGATCTTATTGTTTTATAAATATTATGAACGTCAAGATCATCATTTGTACGGACTGAATCCAAAACGGTTTAATATGCGACCATATGTGGCGATGCTTTTAATAATGCTTCCCTTCATTGTCGGTGCGTCATTCAACGAAACGTTTCAACGACAATACCCGATGTACAAAGCTTCCATGGCTCACGCATATTTGGAAATTCCAGAGTGGCTAACCGTGGCAGGTTATGAGTTAGCATACGGTTTCGATTTCATTACAGTCGAGTTCTTCTTTCGCGGATTCCTCGTTATTGCAATGATGACAGTACTTGGCCGCGGCTCTGTTCTGGCGATGGCAGTGATGTATTGCTTCCTGCATTTTGGGAAACCTGCCGGCGAAGCCATCAGCTCAATTCTTGGAGGATATATTCTTGGTGTAGTTGCATATGAAACAAAAAGTGTATGGGGTGGGGTGATTGTTCATATTGGACTTGCGTGGTTAATGGAACTCATGGCGTTCATTCAAAAGATCATACACGCACCCTAGGTCTGGTCGAAAAATTTTTCAAACTCACCAAGGGGTTTCTTCATCGCAACTGTGTTTTCCTGAAGGTTCACAACAGCGTACTCATTCGATTGTAAGAGTGCCACACAGTTTTTCTGATCAGAATCACACAGATGAGAATTTTCATAAACAATAACTCGAGGTTGAGTTTTTGGGATATCCATCATCTTTATAATCTCATAATCGAACCCTTCGGCATCAATTTGCAGCCAGTCGATTTTCCGTAAATTATAATTCTTGATCAGCGTCTCAGGGCTGATACTTTTTATCTTGACAGCCTCGATATAGTCCTCCTGTTTTGTTGGTAATTTCTCGCCATACCTTTTCGCAAGACGCGCCACATGTCCGGAATCAATAGAACATTCGATGGCATGCTTATTAAATGATGTTAACCCCGTTGCCCACCGTGAATTTGAAAAAGCAATTTTATAGATTTCACAGTCGCCATCCTGGTAGGAGAGCGCTGCATTCACAGCAAATACTCCAGGAGTATTCCGATGAAGTTTTTTTAGATAGTTTTCGTACACATAAGGCTGCGGTTCAAGAAGGACACCTTCCCATCGAAACATTCTTATGAACTTGAAAAGCGGATCGTGAAAGAATCCGTCATTCGCCCCAACCTGGATAAAATGAACAGGGCAATTTCTCTTTGAAAATTCCAAAAGCAGTTCCGCTAACCTACATTTCGGTTTATAATAACTTTTAAATAACATCTGAAACGGCCTGATGTTAGCCGAAGCCAATCCGAAACGTAAATTCTTGAAGGTATTTTTTGCTTGTTGAAATAGGCTCATTAAACGGTCTGGTTTTAGTATTTTTGCCCCAATTAAGACTTATCTGACCCAAAATATAACTCATTTCTTGAAGATTAAACTACTTGTCATCTCTGATTATAGTCACACTGTGGGTGTCAGGCCGGAGGCAGAAATTGTTCTTGGCCTTCAGCAAACGGGGAAGTATGAAATAACCGTGATGACTGCCGCTAATTCCGAATACGCGAAAAAATTTTTACAAAATGGGATTCGTGTAATTGATTTTCTTCCAACCAAGAAAGTGAACTGGGGTTATATCAAATTAATTCGTAAAGAGTTGAAAGAGGGGCAATATCACATTTTGCAATTATTCAATAACCGGGGAATCACGAATGGCTTGCTTGCAGCAACGGGGATAAAAGTGAAAGTTCTGGTTTACCGAGGCTATACTGGAAATATTTCCTGGTACGATCCTACGATGTACATTAAATATTTAAGTCCAAGGGTTGATCGAATTGTTTGTCTTGTAGATGCCATTCGCGACATCTTCCGGAAAAATCTTCTCTTCAACAAAGACAAAGCAATCACTATAAATAAAGGCCATGATATCGCCTGGTACGCCAATGTCAACGCGCATTCAAAACAATCTTTAGGAATTCCTGCTGAATCATTTTTGTTCGTTTGCGCTGCAAATGCGAGAAGAATGAAAGGTGTAAAATATTTATTGGAGGCGACATATTTACTTCCAACCAATACCAATATTCATCTGATGCTGGTTGGTCACGGAATGGATACTCCCTATTTTAAGAAATTAATGGGTGAAAGCCCAATCAAAAACAATATTCATCTGCTGGGATATCGCTCGGATGTTCTGGAGGTAGTTAAATCAGCCGATGCTTTTGTTCTTGCATCAATTACAGGAGAAGCTATTACCAAAGCAGTTATTGAAGCTATGTCGATGGGAATTTGTCCATTGATTACAGACATCTCAGGCAATAAAAATTTAGTGATTGATCACCAATCGGGTCGGGTCGTTCCGGCGAAAGATCCAAGAGCGCTTGCGACAACAATGATTGAATTAGCGGCCAATCCGGAACTAGCCAAACAGTTTGGAAAAGCTGCCACGGAACACATCCGGAAAAATCTGAATGTAAAAGATACGGTCATAAAGTACGATGCATTGTATCAGGAACTCTTCAATCAATTTTCTGCATAGAAATGCAACTCGTAAAATTATCTGCTGTCATTATCACTTTCAACGAAGAGAAGAACATCAAACGATGTCTCGATTCTTTGGTAAAAGTTGCTGATGAGATTGTGGTGGTGGATTCTTTTTCGAAGGACAAGACGGAAGAAATCTGCAAAGGCTATAATGTTCGATTCATTCAAAATCCATTTGCGGGTCATATCCAACAGAAGAATTTTGCAATGAATCAAGCCTCCTTTGATTTTATACTCTCCCTTGGCGCAGATGAAGAACTTTCTCCTGAATTGTCACAATCGATTCTCAACGCAAAAAAAAATTGGCAAGGCGATGCATACAAAATTAATCGCCTGACAAGCTATTGTGGAAAATGGATAAGGCACTGTGGTTGGTATCCCGACAACAAAATTCGTTTGTGGGATAGAAGGAAAGGAAATTGGAAAGGCGAAAATCCGCATGATCGCGTGATCATGAATGACGGCGCGAAAGGAATATTTATCGAAGGTGACATTCTGCACTATTCATATTATACATTTTCAGAATTAGTGATACAAATGGAAAAGTTTTCCACGATTGCCGCCAGCGAAGCGTATCAAAAAGACAAAAAAATATTTTATCCCTTTCATATTGTTGTCTATCCATTCCTGAGGTTCTTGAATGTCTATTTGCTCAAGCTAGGAATTTTGGATGGATATGAAGGATTCGTGATTAGTGTAATGGATTCATTTTACCGTTTTTCAAAATATAATAAACTTTACATGCTACGGAGAAACCGCTAATGCTTGGTTATCAAGCATTATAGGCCTTAAGAATTTCGCCGGCAATATTTTCCGGGCTGAACCGTCGAATAAAATCCCTGGATTTATTTACCATCTGGACTTTTCGATCCTTATTTTCTAAAAGATTTTTGAGCGCGTCACCGAGCGCATCACTATCACCAGGCTCAACGTAAACAGAGGAAGGTCCTGCCGCCTCGCTGAAGCATGAGCCTGTGGAAGTAATGACAGGCAAACCTGATTCAATCGCTTCAACCAAGGGAATTCCAAAACCCTCAAACAAAGAAGGATAGACAAAAATTTCCGCTTGCTGGTAAATGGCTGGCAAATCAGCAAAAGATGAATTGTGAATCAGAATTATTTTATCTGCTACTCCACTTTCTTTGGCAATTTTTAGAACAGCCTCAACATACGATGTTGCCCTTCCAACAATAACAACAGGAATCTGCAACGACTTAGGAAGAAGAGTCAGGGCTTTTATCAACAAGCCAACATTCTTACGATATTCAATTGTCCCAACATTCAGAATGTATCGCTCAGGCAAATTATATTTCTTTCTGACAACTGCTCGCTCTTCCATGGACCTAACAACTTTGAAGGCGGGATGACAACCCTGGTAAACAACCGAAATCTTTTCCGGATCGATTTTTAAAAATTCGACTATGTCATCTGCTGTTTGTGTACTAATGGCTATTATCCGGTCTGCGCGTTGACACGCACTTTTGACTTTCACTTTATAAATGGCGACATCAATCGGGTTGTAAAGTTTTGGATACCGTAGAAATATCAGATCATGCACGGTAACAATTTTTCGCACAGTACGCGGAAGATTAAAGGGAAGTTCCTGGCTTAATCCATGAAAAATTTTTACCTCATTAATTCCAGTTGCGGCTCCTATGCCGAACGTTCGCCATGCGCTGGAGGCGAAAGAATAAAAGCCTGTCGGGGTGACCACCGAGATATTTTTTCGACTTGTTATCGAGTCAACTTCAGGATTACTTTTCCTTCTGGGAGTGTAGAGAAGATAATCGTTTTCAGGAGCAAAAGTGCTTAAGGCGTCAACAATAAATCTGCTGTAATTCCCAAGACCGGTGTAATTCGTGAAGAAACGTTTCGCTTCAAATCCGACTTTCATCACTAACGATTATTTGCGGAAAGTCTCTTGATAAAGTTTGCGGCTTGCATTTATAATATCGAAAGCTTTCACCTTGGGCAAAAACTGATCAATCACAACTTTTTTATTCTCAAGTGTTTTATAGTTCTCAAAAAAGTGAGTGAGCTCACTTCGAAGATACTGGGGTAAATCAGAGATATCGTTGATCTCACTAACACTCGGATCCTGTTCCGCGACAGCGATAATTTTATCATCAGCTTCACCGCGATCAATCATCTGCATCACGCCAATTACTTTCGAAGGAATCATACACAGCGGAACCACCGACACTTGCGTAAGCACTACTATATCAAGTGGGTCCTTATCCTCGCCCATGGTTTGTGGAATAAAACCATAGTTCAGCGGATAGAACATCGAGGCATAGATTACACGGTCAAGTTTGATAAGGCCACTTTCTTTGTCAACCTCGTACTTGGCTTTTGATCCTTTTGGAATTTCTATAATTGCATTTACCTGTGCGGGTGGATTCTCGCCCGGAGAAACGTCATGCCATGGATGTTGTATCATATCGTCACTGCTTTCAACAATATTAATAAAAAACCCTCCGATTTCTCAGAGGGTTTCAAGCACTGTGTTTTGTTTAGGGCTATTTTGAAGCCGTCTCCGGTCCCTTTTCGTCTTTCTTCTTTTCAGCAACCTTGATCTTGTCGCCTTCTTTCAAGCGCTTCGATACCACCAGGAATGGCCCTGTCACAACCTCCGTGCTATCGCTAACACCGGAGAGTATTTCAATGTTGTCATAATCACTTATGCCGGTTTTAACTTCAATCATTTTTGCAACACCTTTATCGTTGACGAAAATCACAATCTTATCATCAACCTTCTTTGCAGGCTGCTGATTGTTTGTGTTTTGATTATTGTTGTTGTTATTCTGATTTGGAGGTCCGCCTTTGTTTTCGCCTTCTTTCTTCAGGTCATTGGGATTTCGAGTTGTAACCGCGGCCAACGGAACAGAAAGCACATTCTCTTTTCGAGTTGTAATAATATCCACACTTGCCGTCATACCTGGACGGAACGGAAATTTGTTACCAGCGCGAACAAGGTCCTGGTAGGATGAACCAAGAATCAAAATTCTAACTTCAAACTCGGTAATCGCGTCAGCCGATGTTTTGTCTTTTGCAGTGTTAGCAATTAGCGTGACAATGCCTTTAAATTCCTTATTCGTATTGGAATAAGCATCAACATCGATGATTGCCGTATCACCAAGTGACACTCTCACGATGTCATTCTCATTTACATTAACACGAACCTCCATTTTATTCAAGTCAGCAATGCGTAGCATTTCTGTACCTGCCATCGTTGCAGTTCCCACAACACGTTCACCGTTTTTCACGATAAGTTTCGAAACGATTCCGTTCATTGGAGCGACAACAGAAGTCTTTCGGAAATTTTCATTCGCTTCACGCAAAGACGCCTCCGTACTTCTGATGATATACTTTGAAGCCTCAACTGCGTTGGCTGCCGATGCCGAATCACTTTCAGCAACTTTATAATTCTGCTGTGCTAATTGAA
>CBQWHS010000194.1:0-7077 GCA_967728665.1 uncultured Chryseosolibacter sp.
CTAACTAAAACGGTCAGATAATAAAGGATTTGTTGAGAAGATAATAACTGTATTTTCGAACGCACTCGTCAATATATATTCATCAAAAAAACACGACAAGTATATATGTAGCTCACATTTAAATTACTTAACATAGAATGTTATATGGCCGGGGAAAGAGATGGTGATGAAATCTCGATTCAATATCGAGGCAAAAAATTGTGGCCTCAAACAGGTCGTTATCAAAAGATCCTGAACGAAGCAGTACCGGTCAACTCAAGTATAAAAATTAACCAGGGTGATTGGATCGAGTTGGAATTATTTGAGCATGATTGGTTATTCAAAAAACTAATCGGTTCTTTCAAATTTCTTGCCGACAGCAAAGGCGGACCCTATCACACCAATATAAAAGCGGCTGAAAATACAATGGTCCGGTACTCCATTTCATGGTTGATCGACAAATAAACTCAACAACACCCATGTGCCCAGTAAAACATTTGCCCGAGTTTCACACTCAACGAAATCGCCAATTGCTGTTTCGAAAATGGCGAATACTAAGTAAAGGTTATAATCTATATTAAAAGTTTTCCTTTATATATCGACATCAACAAAGAACTTGTCGATTTTGTTAGGCTCCCAGTCCTCATCAGGACAGGCATATATAGGTAGAGTTAGCCAGTACTAGACATTGGCAAAATTCAAATAAGATGCCATTCTTTCAGACGGAAGGAATGGCCTTATTTTTTCAGGTTTTCAAAGGCCTTTTTATTTTTTTTTATATCAACAACCCCTTTGCTTTGAAAATTATCTATCGAATGCAAGTCAATCGCCACGTTAATTTTTAATCCCATGAAAACTGATTTACAATTCCTTTCCAATTATCAATCAGCTATCTTCAAATAACAATTGTGCTTTCGTGATCCAACCAAAACTAAACGGTCTTCTTTTATCAGGCGGAAAAAGCTCGCGAATGGGTTCTGACAAAAGCCAGCTCATATATCACAACATGCCTCAACTTGATTTCCTGCAAGAATTATTAAAATCAATTTGCGAGAAAGTTTACATATCCTTGCGACCAGGCCAGGTCATTGACGCCAAATTCGACACAATAACAGATCAATTTGAAATACCCAGTCCGCTCAATGGAATTTTGTCTGCCTTTAAAGTTGACAGCGGTTGTGCCTGGCTAATAGTTGCAGTCGATATGCCAAATGTTGATAAGTCCGTTGTTGACTTGCTAATCAGCAAGAGAAATAAAAGCAAAGTTGCTACTTGCTTCTTCAACGAAAGCGAAAAAATGCCTGAGCCCTTATTGACTATTTGGGAACCCAAGGCAGCTAACCTTCTCAGTCAGTTTCATAGTCAGGGAAAAATGAGTCCACGCGAGTTTTTGAATACCCATAATGTGGAACTCCTCAAACCTCCTGATCCAAAAATTCTTCTCAATATTAATACCCGTGACGAATATGAAAAATTCAAAAAGTCTTAGTCAAGCAGATTGAATTCTTTCATTGCCTTCGGGAAATTTTCATTCTCATGGCCACCGTAACTTAGCTTCAATAATGCGAACCGCTGAAGATTGGTTAAGTGTTTCCATTTGTCAGCCGGAATATTCCAATCGAATTCTTTTAATTTTTCTAACAAAGGATACGGAAGCTCTTGCGTATTTGACCACGACGGATTTTCCATAACAGGAATGTCAGTTCCCTTTTCCCCTGTGTATCGAAAAACAACCTCCTGGAGATATTGTTTATACTCATTGATCTGATCAATGGTTGCACACGGAAGCACAGCGAGATTTTCTCGCTCATATACATTCAGCTTACTCCACTCCTTCAATTTAAGTTTGATTCCAACCGCGTCAAGCTTAAAACGAACAACCATGGGAATGCACCGGATTTCATCTTCAACGAAATCGGTTTCAAAACGAAAGTAAAGATCAGATGAGACTGTATTCATGACTTATTATTTAATACTATGACATTTGACTCTATAAGATTGAGAAAAGCGTTTCTTTCATTGACGACTTGCCCAATGATAATCACTCCTGGCAATCCGCCTGTGTTAACATCTGCAAGCTGGGAAACAATCGTTGATGCAGTTCCAACAACAACCTTTTGCTCTGGCCACGTTGCTCCGAAAACAATGGCGGCAGGTTCCACTGCGGAACGATGCTTTTCGATGAGTAGTGCAATGTCTTTCAGTTTCGCAATGCCCATAAGAATAACAAGGGTAGCAGAGGACTGAGCAGCCAACTCGATATCTCTTGACATCGTTCCGTCAGAGACAGTACCGGTAATTACCCAGAAACTTTCACTGATGCCGCGCATTGTCAACGGTATGCCCGCGGCCGCAGGTGCAGCAATTGCGCTGCTGATTCCATTTATAGTGTGTGTGGTGATGCCATGGCGAAGGACGAACAAGGCTTCTTCATGCCCACGACCAAAAACATTCGGGTCGCCCCCTTTCAATCGAACAACTTTTTTATTTTTTCTCGCATAAAACACGAGTAGTTGATTTATCTCTTCCTGGCTGAATTCTTTTTTGCCTTTTCTTTTTCCGACATAAATCTGTTTTGCTGATGACGCGTGCTCCAACAATTCTGGCGATACCAACGCATCATATAATAAGACCTCGGCGAGTTGAATCGCTTTTAATCCCTTCACTGAAATGAGGTCGGGATCCCCTGGTCCGGCACCTACAAAAACAACGCTTCCCTTTTCCATGAATTTATAAATTACGTAGTAATAATACGTAAATTTCTCTTGTTCGAAACGAATATTTACGTATTATTACTTAAAAATTGGATTATATTTACTTAAATCGTTTGCAATGAAACGTATAATTGTCGTAGGAAATGGAATGGTGGGATTTAAGTTCTGCGAAAAGCTGCGTAGCCGGAATAAAGAAGTTGCCGTGGCAGTCTATGGTGAGGAGCCGCGCCCTGCTTATGATCGTGTTCATCTCAGCAGTTTTTTCTCGGGAAAAACAGCCGATGATTTGCTGATGGCTCCGGCCTCTTGGTATGGAGAGAACAATATTGAATTATACACCAGTGAACTTGTTACTTCTATAAATAGAGAAAATAAAACTGTTACCACTCACTCCGGCAAAATTGATCACTACGATTATCTCGTGCTTGCTACCGGGTCAGGAGCATTTGTCCCCACAATTCCCGGAGTTGAAAGACATGGTGTGTTTGTTTATCGCACGATTGAGGATCTGAATCAAATTACTCAATACTCAAAAAATATTTCTCGCGCGGCGGTAATGGGCGGAGGCCTGCTCGGACTTGAAGCTGCGAAAGCCCTTGTTGATCTCGGTCTTGAAACACATGTTGTTGAATTTGCTTCACGGCTTATGCCACGGCAGCTTGATGACATTGGTGCCTCTATCCTTGCGCACAAGCTCAACCAACTTGACATTCGTATACACACCAATAAGAGTACATCAGCGATTGAGGGAAATGGGAAAATCGAAGGACTGCGGTTTGCCGATTCATCTTTATTAGAAATTGAAATGTTGGTGATATCCGCTGGTATCCGGCCTAGAGATGAACTAGCAAAAGCGAGCGCTCTAACAGTTCACGCGCGTGGTGGCGTCATTGTGAACGACCACTTGCAAACTAGTGATGAAAATATTTTCGCCATTGGAGAAGTGGCGGTCTATAATAATATGGTTTACGGTCTCGTTGCTCCAGGTTACGAGATGGCGGAGTGCGTTGTCAGGCAAATAGTAAACGAACCCATAAAATTGTTTACGGGGTTCGACATGTCGACCAAGCTCAAGTTAATCGGCACTGATGTTGGAAGTTTTGGCGATGCTTTTGGCGAAACTCCGGGAAGTGTTCCAATCGCGCTTCAGGATAAACGCAACGGAGTGTATAAGCGCATCAATATTTCAGAAGATGGAAAATCCCTGCTTGGCGGAATTCTTGTCGGAGATGCATCACAATACAATCTGTTTCATCAGATGGTTGTTAACAAAATGCCTCTTCCCGCACAACCGGAATCATTGATTATTGGCACACCAGGACAAGCTGGAAGCGAAGGTAGTGGTGTCAAAAATATTCCAGGTTCGGCTCAAATATGCTCTTGCGAAAATATAACCAAGGACGAACTTGTATCCTGCATCACTGAAAATTCGCTCAAGAATATCAACGAAGTAAAAAAGGCCACCAAGGCCTGCACGGGATGTGGTGGATGCGCACCCATGGTGAATGATATTCTGAAGCTCACACTTGAATCGATGGGAGTCAAGGTTAAGAAAAGCCTTTGTGAGCATTTTGAATATACGCGACAAGAGTTGTATGATATCATCAAAATAAAAAATCTCAAGAGCTACGATGAGATTTTGAATACACATGGCACAGGCGATGGATGCGAAACGTGTAAGCCAGCCGTTGCTTCACTTCTTGCAAGCATCTGGAACGATCTGATTTTAAAAGAAGATACGAGCCAGGATACCAACGATCGTTTTCTCGCAAACATTCAACGTGGAGGCACGTACTCCATTGTGCCACGTATCGCCGGCGGAGAGATAACACCTAAAAAATTAATGGCGATCGGAAGAATTGCGGCGAAGTACAACCTCTATACAAAAATTACGGGTGGTCAGCGGATCGATATGTTTGGAGCTCGTGTGGAACAATTGCCAGAAATTTGGGAAGAATTAATCGATGAAGGATTTGAAAGTGGTCACGCTTATGGCAAAGCTCTGCGTACAATCAAAAGTTGTGTGGGTTCCACATGGTGTCGCTTCGGAGTTCAGGACTCGGTGTCGTTCGCTATCTTCATTGAAAATCGTTATAAAGGATTACGCGCTCCGCATAAATTAAAAGGTGCCGTATCCGGATGCATCCGCGAATGCGCGGAAGCACAATCAAAAGATTTTGGAATCATCGCTACAGAAAAAGGATGGAATCTTTATGTCTGCGGAAACGGAGGCTCTCATCCCCAACATGCTAAACTTTTAGTAGCCGATGTTGATACAGAGACCTGTGTCAAACTAGTCGACAGATTTCTCATGTTTTACATTCGCACTGCCGATCCACTCACGCGCACAGCAACGTGGTTGAATAAAATGGAAGGCGGATTAGATTATCTGCGAGATGTTATTGTAAATGACTCGTTGAAGATTGGCGCGGACCTGGAAAAAGAGATGGATGAGCTAATCAAGAATTACCATTGCGAATGGAAAAAAGTTGTTGAGGATCCTCAGCTGCGTGCAAAGTTCAAACATTTCATAAATGATGATAGTCCTGATGAGACATTATCATTTGTTGATATGCGCGGACAGAAATGTCCGACCGATTGGAATAAAAAAACAATTTTATAAGTCGATGGAAAATTTGAAATCAATCCAGGTAAAAGAAGGTGAACCGGTGAATGAAATGATCTGGTTCAAGGCCGCACGTGTTTCAGACTTTCCGGAAAATGGAGGAGCATGTGTCAAATACAAGGATGAACAGATTGCGGTTTTTAATTTCAGCAGGCGAAACGAATGGTACGCGTGTCAAAATATGTGTCCACACAAAATGCAAATGGCATTGTCACGCGGCATGATCGGCTCACATGAATCCGAACCAAAGGTCGCTTGCCCTTTTCATAAAAAAACATTTTCGTTGAAGACAGGAAATTGTCTGAATGCAGATGAACAATCAATACGGGTTTTTCCGGTAAAAGTCGAAGGCGACTTCGTGTTCATCAAAGTTCTTGCATAGCATTCTCTTCTATGCAGTTTAGGTTAAGATGTCAGGCGAAGGCGCCTGGCATTTTTTTGTTTTAAACACCAACTTTCGCCTACGTGTTTGTGTTATTAATACGTAACTTTAGTAAGTAATGAACGTTGAATTCAAGTCGGAAAGCCAGTCTCAAATAAACAAATTCAGTAAGCTGGGTGTTTGGTACGTACTTGCACTAAGTGTAATTGCGTCCATTGCCATTGCCGGTCAGGTATTAATCCAACAACATCTGCAAAGCCAGGTGAGCGATTCACGAGTGATCAACCTTGCAGGAACTCAACGCTATAAAAGTCAATGGATCGTGAAGATGTCGATGCTCATCGTTAGTGATCTTGATCACAAGCACTTTCCTGATAAAGGCAAAACACTGGAAAACCTCCTTATGCAGTGGAAGAAAGGACATTACGGATTACAGTACGGTGATGAAGAACTTCTCTTGCCCGGGCACAACAGTGAAAAAATTAACGCGATGTTCGCTGATGTTGAGCCATACTTCAGGAAAGTTTATAAAAGCGCAAGTGATATTGTTCGATATAAGTATGGGCCGACACAAAATTCGGATTCATTAAAAATTTCACTACACATATTGCTCGACAACGAATTTGTATTCCTGGAGAAAATGGACAAGATCGTTTATGAATATGATCAAGAAGCGCGACAGAAAGTAGCAGTGCTTAGCAAATTGGAATACATCCTGCTGGCAATTTCCATCGTTGTCATCGGTCTTGAGATCTTGTTCATTTTCAGACCAACGACAATCCAAGTTAATCGCGCGATAACACAGTTAATGTCGTCAGAAAAAAATGCAAAGAAACTCTCCAAGGAAATTGGGGCATTGTATGCATCTCTGGAAAGAACTTACGAAGAACTTTCTGTTGTTAATGAACCCGTTGAAAATCCGCGATTGCTCGCGAAAAGTGACAGGGGCGGAAATGTTCAATTTGTTTCCGATACACTCTCGCATCTCAACGGCATTAACAAAACTGAAAACCTTATGCCCTTGTCGGGATTATTCCCTGGTATGATGAACCCTGACGACTGGATGGATGAAGTGATTGATGAAGTTTCAGAAGGAAACAGCTGGCAAGGAGAAATTCATTTTCAACCTTCTGAAAGTAAAGATCGCTGGGTACAGGTTGTAATCACACCAGTATATAACGATGCGGACGAAATTGAAGAACTCGTGATGATGGGCGCTGACATCACGAAACGAAAAGAGGCTGAGCAAAACATGGGCGTGAAAAACCGCGCCGAGATCGAAAAGAAAATCAATCAGCAAAAATTCAGATCGGTATTGATTCTGGAAGGCCAGGAAGAAGAGCGCAAGCGCATCGCCATGGACATTCATGATGGCA
>CBQWHS010000195.1:0-7036 GCA_967728665.1 uncultured Chryseosolibacter sp.
GGGATGCATTGAAGACAACGGCTGATTTGATCAAGCAACATCCGGAACATGCCAAGACTTTGCTGACTCTATTTTCAATCATCCGTGACCTTGAAAGAGCTGGCGATTTGACAAAAAATATTGCGGAGGAACTCGTTTTTCACATAGAAGCTAAGGTGCTAAAGCATAAGAAAGATCAGCGAGATTAGATTCTGTAAAAGGACCAGATAATTACATATAATATTTATAAAACATAAATATTATATGTAAATTGTGCTTTAAATAAAGCGTATGGCCACGATTACCACGTCTCTTCCAGACGATCTTCTTGCAAAACTGGCTGAAAAAGCAACCGCCCTATCGCTTCCCAAGAATCGTTTAATTGAAAATAGTCTGCGCCTTTACCTGGAGCATCTGGAAAAGGCAGAATACATTAAGTCTTACAAAGCCGCTGCTGCAGACAAAGACATTCTTACAATTGCTGAAGAGGGGATGAGCGATTACTTAAAGCAAATCGACTCTTGAAACAAGGCGAGCTATGGTTTGCGGATTTGAATCCGATTCAGGGAAGTGAGCAAGCCGGAAGACGTCCCGTTCTTATTATAAGTGGAAATCTTCTCAATGAACATTTGCAGGTCGTCATTGTTGCACCGCTCACAACGAAGATCAAGCGTTATAAAGGCAATCCGATAATTGCGCCAGGTTCGGAAACTGGATTGAAACAGGAATCAGAAGTACTTGTTTTTCATCTTCGATCAATATCTAAAACACGACTCGTTGAAAAAATAGGAACGGCAGACAAATCTGCCGTTGACCTTGCTATTCAAACGCTAAATGACATTTTGAAATTCTGATCGGATGATGCTACTAGTTGACTTGTTATTCGTTTCGCTCGATTGAAGCGATTACAAACTTCACTTGCGTTGATTCGATAAAAACGCGTAATTTTTCTCTTGCCCATCTTGGTCGAGTCAGAAACTAATAATGAATAATCAATCAACATTTAACGTTTTAAAACTCAACCTTGTAACTCAGCACGGGCAACAATGGAAGCTGATACCATTTTTTAATCTGGCCACTTTGAGAATCGAAATATTGCCCACCTAAGTTTTGTCGATTGGTCGCATTTTGAATATCGAGTGCAAGTGTTGATGTTGATTTTGATCGGTTTGTCTTCATGCTCACGCGAAGGTCTGTTCTGAAATAGCCTGGCATTTGTTGAGTATAAGCCAAAGACTCAACAACTTTAGTCTCTCCAGTTTGGATAGAACGTTCAACATCAATTGGTGAAGTTCTAAAACCACCGCTGCTCAACGTTCGAATGTTGATTCCGTAAACTCTACTTTTGGAACCATTTGATTTGAATTCTTTTCCGGCAGTGAAACTGAATGCATAGTTCCCATTGTATCTCGAGTTTCTCCAAACATTATCCAACGCCTTATACTTTGAATCGTATAAAGAACTCGACAATAAAAAGTAGAGATCGTTGTGCATAAATTGTTCGAGTGTAAGCTCAAGACCATAATTTCTGCCGACACCCTTGTTTACTAACGGATCTGTGATGTAGCCATCTTCATTATTGCTCACCGCGAGTGAACTAGTGATGTCATTTCTAACCGGGATGTTGTACAAACGTTGATAATAGGTTTCTGCTTTAACTCGAAGGTGATCATTCAGCGCCCGATCGTATGCAAGTACAAAATGTTGCGCTTTGTTTAATTTGAGTTTTGCGTTTGGTTTCCAAAATGTTCCGTCATTCTGCATTACCTGTGCCTGGTAGATTCCCATCGGCTGCATTTGACTGTGCAAACCATATCCGATACTGATCGATTGTTGATCGTTTAGATTATATTTTAAAGACGTACGTGGTTCAAGGGAAAATGTTTGATTGCTGTTCAGTCTGAGATAATGCATGCCGTAATTGAATGTTAACCGCTTGGTCATGCGATAATTCCATTGTGAAAATAATTGTATTGTAGAAGCATTGCCGTTCGCGCTCAGTTGCGTTTCAAGCGTGTTTGTTTCGTCATTTCTATCGCGTTGTGAAAGATTGTAAAAGTAACCGTTGACATAAACACCGGAGCGGATACTGTGCTGCGCATTGAATTTATGGTTCAACACTGAACTTAACGTGATCTTTTTGTTTATATGACTTTCCTTGTATTCCAGTTGTTGCTGATATCCTGTCAGATATTTTTCTTCGATGTCGCCCTGCTCGTTTCCCGAAAGGAGCACAGCGGACTGTATGTAAGTCTTGTCCGATAGCGTAACGGAATGACGAATGCCAGCAGCACTGGTGTTTGAGTAAAAATTATTATTGACACGATCGTCTTCATTCTCCCATTGGGTAGAGTCTTTTTCTGCGTTCACTTTGTCACTGCTTAACCCACCGAATCCGAAAATCGAAAAATTACCAAAGCGTTTTGTGGGCAAATGAAAATTGAAAGATAGATCCTGAAAAGTAGTGATGCCATCGCCAATCTCAATTCCAAATTTATTGAGCACAGATAAAGTCGAATATCGATAGTTGATCAAATAAGAGCCTTTGTAATTTTTTGCAAAGGGACCTTCCGCTGCCACATCGATTCCGAGAAAACCGGCCTGAACCGTGTACTCGTGTTGCTCATTGTTTCCCTTTCTTAAATTCAAATCAAATACACCTGACAATGCGTTACCATATTCGGCAGGGAAGGCGCCCGTTAAGAAATCTGAATTTGTCAGTAATTGAGTACTGAGGATGGAGATTCCACCACCCGAAGTTGCAACGTTAGCAAAGTGATTAGGGTTCGGAATGTCCACACCCTCCATTCTCCAAGTTAGTCCGTACGGTGAGTTACCACGAACGGAAATACTGTTGTTGCCATCGCTGGTTTGAACCACACCGGCATAAGAGGCCACCATTCTTGCGGGGTCATTTACTGCTGCGGCATACTTCCTGGTTTCTTCCACCGAAAATGTTCGGGCACTTACAGTAGCCATATCGTTGAGCGGCTTATTTTTATCTACGGTTTCTTCGATTACGACGGTTTCCATCTGAACAATATTTTCGTCCAGCGGAATATTTAACACCACTTCTTTGCCTGAGTTTACAACGATGTTTGGTATCGTTAACTCAAGATATCCAATGAAACTCACCTTCATGGTATGAGTTCCCACGGGGACACTGACCAATTTGAAATTTCCTTCTTCATCGGTCGTGCTTCCGATGAATGGTGCAGTATTTATAATCACGATGCTGGCGCCAGGAAGCGGTACCTTCGAAACTTTGTCGATGACGGAACCACGAACGGTTTGAGTGAGTCCTTGCCCTGATGCAGCTATGCCCAGGATAAAGAATAGGAGGGTGGTGAAAAGTCTAGGAGTTGTCATAAAAATTGTTATTCTGCTTTGAGACAACCATCCTGGAGAAAACCCCTAGTGCAGTAAAAAGAATATTTGCTGAAGAGAAGAAGTGAGACGGATCGATGTTGATCGTTTGAATTTCAGAATTTGCCAGTCATTTAATTCACTAAAAAGTAAAAAGCCTCAAGTCGGAGGGCTTGAGGCTTTTTGTGAATTATAAAATCTACTTTGCTTTTTTTCTGATGCGCATAATTACTGAGTACCACATAAATCCGAACAGAAAAAAACCAGCAAGAAATAATGAAAGTTGAAGCGTCATGAGTTTAATTTTTAATTTCTCTATAGACGCAAATTTGGGTCAATTCGTTGGAATTTTTACTCTTAAAAATGGCTTCTCGATAAGCCGTTGTTAGATACGCACCTTAGCGGCTATACGTTCATTTTAACTGCTATTTTGCTAAAAGATTACTTGCAAATATTTTTTGCTTCCAGTGCACCGACCTCTTCTTTTTTCAGCGCTTTTTGAATTTTATCGCAAGCTTCTTTCTTCATACCCAAGTTTAGGTAGGCTTCTGCTAAGTATCTATTAATAAGAGTAACACTCGAATCCATTTGATTTGCTTTATTTAATAGGCGAACAGCCTCGCTTTCATTTTTATTTTTGAGATAATAAAATCCCTTATTGCGATAGGCCCAGGCATTGTACGGATCTTCCGATATACTCCTGTCAATATCCTCGCGACCTTTTTCCAAACTGTCTTCGAGCAGATAGAGATATCCACGATTATTAAGAAAGAATGCATTGTCGGGTTGCAGTGACAACGCCTTGTTCACCCAACTGAAAGATGATGGTGTATTACCTTTATCAAGTTCGATGAGCGAAAACAAATTGTAAATGTTTGGTTCATCATCACGAAGCTTGAGTGCTTTTTGTAAAACGAATGTCGCGGAGTCGTATTGTTTTTTGTAATAATGAACGGTGCCGATGTTAATAAGTAATTCTACGTTCGTGCTGTCATGTCGAGAGGCCTTTCGAAAGGCAGCAGTTGCTTCATCGTATCGCTTCAGTTTTGCAAAGTTTAATCCCCTGGAAAAATATGCCACGGAAGTATCCGGTCTGTTTTTCAAATACAAGTCAAGATCGTGCAATGAGGCCGTCGGTTGGTCGAGTTCATAAAATGCGTTTGCCCTGTTCAGGTACACCTGGAAAAAGTTCGGATTGCATTCAAGTGCTTTGTCGTAGTGCGCGAGTGCCTTGCTGTAATTACCCTCCTGGAAAAAAATTGTCCCCAGGTTGTTCCATGCATCCGAAAAACAGGAGTCGATTCGCAGCGCTTCTCCATAATATCGTTTGGCTTCCTGGAAGCTTTTTTTCTGTACAAGTTCATTTCCCTGAAGGAGGAAACGTTGGATTTTTGTTTCCTTACTGTCGCAGCCAAATAGCAATACAAGCGCGATCAAACAGATTTTTTTCATGGTGCAAATTAAGAGTGAATATTCAGAATATGTTACGCAATTGTGGCTAACGATAGTTTGGAAGAGCAAGATTTCAGAGTATTTAAAACGATTCCACGAAATTTATACGTTTCAAATTTTGACAATTGGTCTCATTTCCGGTTATTGCGTTCGATTTATGATACAAACACTCATAGTTAGTCTTCACCACCACCATCACGGTTTCCGCACGATGTGTGGCAAGGCTATATTTTGAGTTAACATACAGGAAAAAAACTTAAAAGGCTTGTCACGTGTGACAGGCCTTTTTCTTTTAAAACAATTTCATTTTATGCAGACACTACTTCGAATTGCTATTCAAAAATCCGGGAGACTTCAGGAAGGTTCACTAGAATTATTGAAAGAGACCGGACTCTCATTCAATAATGGTAAGGATCAATTGAAGACTCAAGCGTCCAACTTTCCTGTGGAGATTCTTTTCCTTCGTGACGATGATATTCCCCAATACATTGAAGACAAAGTTGCCGACATCGGTATTGTCGGGGAAAATGTTTTTGTTGAAAAGCAGAAGAAAAATACGCTGGTTCGAAAACTTGATTTTGCAAAATGCAGATTGTCAATCGCGATTCCAAGATCAGAGACCTACGCCGGCATCGCGTCACTCCAGGGAAAAAATATCGCTACATCATATCCGACAATTGTAAAACAATTCCTGCAGAAGAGTAAGGTTGAGGCTGGAATACATGAGATCAGCGGCTCCGTTGAGATCGCTCCAGGTATTGGACTCGCGGACGCGATTTGCGATATTGTCAGTACCGGAAGTACACTGTTAAGCAATGGCTTAAAAGAAGTTGAAGTAGTGATGCGATCCGAAGCAGTGATCATTGCAGACCCAACGTTGCCCGCAGATAAACAGGAGATCCTGGATAAGCTTCTGTTTCGGATTGAGGCAGTTAAGAAGGCGAAGAACAATAAATATATTTTGCTGAACTGCCCGAATGATTCCATTGCAAAAATAACTTCGGTGATTCCGGGAATGAAGAGCCCTACTATAATTCCCCTGACGCGTGAAGGCTGGAGTTCACTGCATTCAGTTGTTGACGAAAATGATTTCTGGGAAAAAATATATCAATTGAAGGCATTGGGTGCTGAAGGTATTTTAGTTGTTCCCATCGAGAAAATGATTGTTTAATCCAAGCGAACACAAAATGAAAATTGTAGACAATCCAACGAAGGAAAATTGGCGCGAGCTTTTGCAGCGTCCCCAGCTTGAATTAGGTTTCCTGGACAGCGCAGTTAGAAATATTTTAACACGTGTACGAAAGTCGGGAGATCAGGCTATACGCGATCTAACACAACAATTTGATAAGGTAACTTTAACAGAATTGCGTGTCTCGAAAGACGAAATATCGGAGGCTGAGAAATTGATTTCCCCGTCCCTTCGTGAATCCATCCGTAAGGCTGCGAAAAATATTGATACATTTCACGCTGCGCAAAGAAGGGAAGTGATGTCTGTGGAGACAATGCCTGGTGTTCGCTGTTGGCGAAAAGCTGTTGCCATCAGCAAAGTAGGAATTTATATTCCCGGTGGTTCGGCTCCATTATTTTCGACGGTGTTAATGCTTGGCGTTCCTGCAAAACTTGCAGGCTGTTCAGAAGTTGTATTGTGCACACCACCAGATAGAAATGGAAAGGTGAATGCAGCGATTCTCTTTGCAGCGTCACTCGTGGGTGTTACAAAAATTTTTAAGGTCGGTGGAGCACAAGCGATCGCTGCATTAGCGTATGGTACGGAGTCAATTCCCTCGGTGTCGAAAATTTTCGGCCCGGGAAATCAATATGTCACAAAAGCAAAACAACTTATCACTGAAGACGGCATCGCGATTGACATGCCTGCAGGGCCTTCTGAGGTTTTAGTAATAGCTGATCAAACTGCAAATCCAAAATTTATTGCAGCTGATCTTCTTTCACAGGCGGAACATGGAGAAGATAGCCAGGTGACGTTGGTTCTTCTGGATAAATCCATGCTCATCGCTGTTCAATCTGAAATTGAAACTCAGTTGAGTGCGTTGCCGCGAAAAAGCATTGCTGCGAAAGCGCTCGCAAACAGTAATGTTGTTTTATTCGATGATATAAATACAGCAACTGATTTTATAAATGATTATGCGCCTGAGCACTTGATCATTAATTTAAAAGACGCTATCTCATTTGCAGATCGTATTGTGAATGCCGGATCTGTCTTCATTGGTAATTATTCGCC
>CBQWHS010000196.1:0-7016 GCA_967728665.1 uncultured Chryseosolibacter sp.
TGTCTCCCACTCCTGAACTTTTGGGTTCGTTTTATCAGCAAGTGATTTCTTTTCGAAAGAAAAATTATCAGTGGCTTCCATAATCATAAACAATCGATTCCCGGCCCGATAAATTTCCATGAAGGTGATTCCTGAAGAAGTTAACGACTCTTCAATTTCAGGCCATATTTTTTGATGGTACTTTTCATATTCCGCAATCAGTTTCGGATCGTCTTTAAGATCTACAGCAAGAAAGTATTTCTTCATACAGCTTTCACCTTATACCCGGAGAGGGCAAAATAAAGAATGATCAGAAACGACACGATTGGAACAAGTAGCGCGTGATGAAGTCCGGCAAGTGAAACCCATCCGGCAATTGGAGGCAGCACAGCACCACCCACGATCGCCATAATCACTAAACCTGAACCAATCTTAACCTGCTCACCGAGGTTCTTGATTGACAATGCAAAGATTGTCGGGAACATGATGGACATGAAGAAGTATGTCATCAGGATCGCCACAACGGCAGCCATACCGGTTCCCATCCATGCATAGGTAAGTAAGAGAGCACACATAGCTGCGTAAACAGCGAGCAGTTTATTGGATGGAAATTTCGTTAGCAGCCATGTTCCTACAAAACGTCCCGCCATGAAAAGTATAAAACCGAATGACGCGTGATATCCAGCTATTTGTGTTGGAGTCATATCTTCCGACAGACGATATATCCATTGAACCATGGGAAGATGTTCTGTTTTTGCATAATGAAGTTTCAAGTCGACAAAATATCCCCACAATGAAGCTTGTCCTCCGACATAGAAAAATTGTGCGATGACTCCAAGAACCAAATGCCTGTGACGGCCAATGCCTTTGAAAGAAGCATTCTTTTCTTCCGGTGATGAAATCTCTGGCATTTTTGTTAATGCAAAAAGAATGGCGACAAACAATACGACTCCGGCAATAATGAGGTATGGCATTTGAACAGATTGCGCCTCAGCTATTCGAATTGCTTCCGCTTGATCAACAGGCATTGCATTTAATTCGTCATTAGAATATTCTCGGCTTGAAAAAATAAACAAGCTTCCGATCACCGGTCCGATAATAGCGCCAACACCATTAAACGATTGAGAAAAATTAATGCGGCTTTCTGCGGAAGAAGGATCACCGAGAACTGTCACATAGGGATTCGCAGCGGTTTCAAGAAATGCCAATCCACATGCAATAATAAATAAAGCAAAGAGAAAAAAACCGTAAACCCGAACCTCTGCCGCTGGAAAGAATAAAATTGCTCCGATCGCATATAAAGCCAAGCCAATCAGAATTCCTTTTTTATAACCAATGCGATTCAACAGAAACGCAGCAGGCAATGCCATTACAAAGTAGCCAATGTAAAACGCAGAATCCACGATGCCGGCTTGTGCACGATTGAGCGTCAATGCAGTTTGAAAATGTTTGATCAGCGTACCATTGAGTGTATTTGCTATTCCCCAAAGGCAAAACAAACTCGTAACTAGAATAAAGGGAACGAGATAGGATCTTTTGCTATCGACCTTTTCAGTAATAAGTGGAGTCTCTGAATTTGCTATTGCCATGAGTAATTTTGATTCTTTTTTTTCAGGAAATATTTATGAATTTCAATCTATCGCAGCTCCCTCAGATCCCACGCACGCACTGCTTTAAGCCTCTAAACCCCAAACTTTGAACTCTAAACTTTGAACTTTAAACTTTGAACTTTGAACCCTGAACTTTAAACTTTTTAACTAATCGCCCTGTCTAAATGAACATATCCACCGTCGACATAAATCAATTGTCCAGTAGTATGGCTTGAGCATTCCGACAAAAGAAATGCGACCATGTTTGCAATTTCTTCCGGAGTAGTCATGCGGTTTTCAAATGGAATTTTTTCGGTAATCTTTTTTAATTTCTCTTCCGGGTTTGAAAACGTCTTTATCCATTTATCATACAACGGAGTATACGATTCGGCCACAATCACGGCATTGACGCGAATTTTGTATTTCAATAACTCCACAGCCCATTCACGTGTCAATGCATTCCGGCCACCGTTCGCAGCAGCATATGCCGAAGTTCCACCTTGTCCCGTCTCCGCAGTTTTCGAACCGATATTCACTATTGCTCCTTTGGACTTTTTTAAATAGGGCAATGCATGATGTGCTACGAGATAATAATGTACCAGATTTTTGTGCAACGATGCCATGAATGCTTCATAGGTTCCGTTCTCCAGGTTTACACCATCGTTGACTCCCGCATTGTTAACAAGCCCATCGATGCGATTATATTTTTTTACGATTTCATCAACAGCACGTTTACATTCATTAGGATCAGTTAACTCTGCTGCAACTTGAAATCCTTTTCCTCCGATTTTATCAAGTGTTTGTTTATTATCATTTTCATTGCGACCAATAATAACTGGAATTGCACCTTCTTTCGCCAGCACCTCTGTGATGCCTTCACCAATTCCTTTGGCACCACCTGTCACAATAATAATTTTCCCCTTAAGCTGAAGATCCATAATGTTAGAGGTTATAAAATTTTGTTGCGTTCCCACCCATAATCATTTCTTTTTCGTGTGATGTAAGGGCATTCATATACGTCGAAACAATCTCAAGTTGTTCTTCATATTGGGCCGCAACCAAACATACAGGCCAATCTGATCCATACATTATCCGGTCGGCTCCAAAAGATTCAAACACTTCATCCAAATACGGAAAGAAATCTTCCTTTTTCCAGGATCTCCAATTCGCCTCTGTAACCATTCCGGAAATCTTGCAAGAAACGTTCTTGAATGTCGACAACGCAGCCATATCCAGTTCCCAATGCGTTTTCTCGCCTGTTCGTATTGACGGCTTCGCAATGTGATCCACTACAATTTTTACATCATCAAGTTTCGAAACAAATGAAAGTGCTTCTTCAAGCTGGTGATGATAAACGAGGAGATCGTATGTAAAACCAAATTTCGCCAATGCATTCACTCCTTTTACAAACCTGGGATCACTTAAAAATCCTTTTGGCTCTCCTTGAACGACATGACGAAAACCTTTGATTAGTGCATGTGATTTCCAATACTCAAGACGTTCATTAAGATCATCACCCTTAAGGTCGACCCAACCAACAATACCTTTGATGTATGAATTTTCTTTAGCAAGCGATAATAGGAATTCGTTTTCCCCTTCGTGTTGATCAGCCTGAACACTTACACACCCATCGAAGCCGTTTGATTTTAGTAATGGCGCAAGGTCACCTGGAAGAAAATCTTTCCGGATCAATTTCATATCATCATCGATCCAAGCATGATTCACGGCATTGTATTTCCAAAAGTGCTGATGTGAATCTATCCGCATTTTGTATTAATAAACTAACAAATAAAAAAAACCAAACATTGCCCCAACCAAGAAAACATAAAGCAACATCACCTTTGCCATACGTCGAAGCACAGCCGTGCTATCGTCCACTTTAACTTGATTAAAGAGAAAAAATGGAAACATACTATGCTAGACTTTTCGCGGTCTGCTTTTGCATTCCAAGTCCATCGATGCCCAACTCGATGACATCACCGGATTTCAAATAAATCGGAGGCTTAAATCCCAACCCAACTCCCGCGGGTGTGCCGGTGGAAATCACATCGCCAGGAAGCAACGTCATAAATTGACTAATGTAGCTTACCAGAAATGGAACTTTAAAAACAAGATTTGAGGTGTTTCCATCCTGGTATTTATTTCCATTCACCGATAGCCACAAGCGAAGATTATCCAGGTTTTTAATTTCGTCTTTTGTTGCGAGAAACGGTCCCATAGGCGCAAACGTATCTGCACTCTTGCCCTTTACCCACTGTCCACCACGCTCCAACTGAAATGCCCTTTCACTGTAATCATTGTGCAGGCAATATCCGGCAACAAAATCCAACGCATTGCCTTCGCTTACATAACTTGCTTTCTTTCCAATCACAACTGCGAGTTCAACTTCCCAATCCGTTTTCTCACTGTTCTTAGGAATCACTAATGCATCGTTGGGGCCAACCAACGCAGTGGTCGCTTTAAAAAACAATATCGGTTCTGTCGGAAGAGTTGCTCCGGTCTCTTTTGCATGGTCGGAGTAATTTAAGCCAACGCAAATAATCTTTGAAGGGCGTGTGAATGGTGAACCGAGTCTTGTCGATTTGTGAACCTCAGGGCAGGTACTCTTGTTCGACTGAAACCATTTTGCTAACCGTGAAATTCCATCGTTTTCAAAAAATCGTTCACCGAAATCTTCGCCAAAAGCAGAGACGTCATAAATTTTTTCATCGACAAGTAATGCGGGTTTCTCTCTTCCGGATTCACCGAAGCGTAAAAGTTTCATAGTTGCAACAAGATAGTTATGGTAAATTAAGTATTCAAGGTCAAAAAGCCACCGTCAATCGGATAGTCCGTGCCGGTTACAAAAGAAGCTTCATCAGAGCACAGGTACAATGCAAGCGCAGCAATCTCATCTGGCTTTCCCATTCGTCCTATGGGTTGTGTTTTTGAAAGTTTATCAAACATCTCTGCTTCCTTGCCGGGATAATTTGTCTTTAAGAAATTATCAACAAATGTGGTGTGCACGCGTGCCGGCGAAATGCAATTACAACGGATGTTATCTTTAACATAATCTTTGGCAACAGAATAAGTCATTGTTAGCACCGCGCCTTTGCTCATCGAATACGCGAAGCGATCTGAAATACCCACCGATGCAGCCACCGATGCAACGTTTAAGATCACACCGCTGCCCTGCTTCTTAAATTGATCAATCAATGAGAACATTGTGTTGTACACACCTTTTACATTGACTTGAAACACACGATCGAGATCACTTTCATTTGTGTTTTCCAATTTGCCAATGTGGGCAATGCCAGCACTGTTAACAAGAATATCAATATTGCCGACTTGCGCAGTAATCTTGGCGACAATGGATTTTACCATTTGCTGATCGGACACATTGCACGCAAACACAAAACCTTTTCCGCCTTTGGATTGAATGTTGGTGAGCGTCTGATTGGCCGTTTCAGCATTTAGTTCAAGAATGAAAACAGTTGCGCCTTGCTGTGCAAACAATTCAGCGATCGCTTTTCCAATGCCACTTCCGCCTCCTGTAATGACTGCAGTTTTATTCGATAGATTAAACATGAGAAATTTTATCCGTGATGTTCGGTAAGATACGCATCCCATTCACCACCGGGACCACTGAGATGATCACGAAGAAAAATTGAATAAGATGGTTTATAGGGTTTACGCTTCAGCGGCATCATCGCCTCCTCCGGAGTGTAGTCACCTTTTTTCGCGTTGCATTTTTTGCACGCTGTTACAAGATTTGTCCAGGTGTCTTTTCCTCCTTTGGCGCGTGGCAAAACGTGATCGATAGTTAAGTCCTTTCGGGTACCACAATACTGACACTCGCCATTGTCGCGTTTAAATATATTTTGCCGGGTAAGATTAACGCCCTTGTAGGGGGCGTTTACATATCGATTCAGTCGGATGACACTCGGCATTGGAAAGGTTTGAGTAACCGAGTGTATTTTGTGTCCATTCATTGGACGTACTAATTCGCTTTTTTTGAGATAAACTAAAATGAAAGCCCGTTCCACCGAGCACACCATCAGCGGGCTAAAATCCTGATT
Organism: uncultured Chryseosolibacter sp.; assembly: GCA_967728665.1. Taxonomy (GTDB): domain Bacteria; phylum Bacteroidota; class Bacteroidia; order Cytophagales; family Cyclobacteriaceae; genus Chryseosolibacter. The sequence continues at coordinate 5,627 of CBQWHS010000196.1, forward strand.
TAAAACCAAAACCCTACTATTCATGATGGTAAGATAAAACCATTCTTTGAACTAACAAAGTGTTCAGCAGCCTGGTTTAACCGTTGCAAAAATTATTATTCAGACAAAATTCTTCTCAGGTGTGAGAATTGGTGAGAAAGTTTTCGACTTTCCGCGTTAACGATTCCGTCCTCTGACAACTGATCGATCCGAACTTTACCCGAAGCATGGATAATCCGATCCGGCCCTATAACGATACCGGTATGCGTAATTTTGCCGTCAATATTTGAGAAGAATGCGAGATCGCCAGGTTTGATTTCACTAAACGCCTTAATCGATTTGCCTTGCGTTGCTTGCTGCCATGCATCTCTGAATAGCCGATAGCCCGCAATCTTATAAACCATTTGAGTGAATCCTGAGCAGTCGATACCGAAAGGATTTTTTCCTCCCCACAAGTAAGGTGAATTCAGGTACTTTGAAGCGACAGTCTTTACAAAGTCGAACTCTCTTTTTTGTCCAAGATTTTTAGCTTCTCCGTTAAACGCAAACTGTTCTTCCATTTTAAACAATTCGGTGCTTGAGATTGGAATAATACTGCCCATTAAAACCGCCAACGGACTTTTATTGTACAGCAGACTTGCCGTAACATCAGTGGTGATTTTGAAATCGGCATCGTTGATGTGATTGAAATAGTCACGCGAAATAGATTGATGCTGCTTAGCGTTGATCCAACCTGTATATTGGTCAAAATAAACAATGATCTTCAACCAGTTGTCCTTGGTGCTTTCTACAACTTCATAATGATCGCCGAATAAAAGTTGAGTCACCTGTTCGGAAGTGTCGCTTGGATCCTTGCGCACCGAAACAACACTTAAACGACAAACACCATAATCAATAATATCCATCCGATTCGGGTTGATTTAAAACTTCATTCTGTTAAGCTCGCGTTTTGCTTCGCGTTCTTTAATAGTTGAACGCTTATCATGCAACTTCTTACCACGGCCAATCGCGATTTCCATTTTTGCAAAGCCACGATCATTTATAAAAAGTCTAAGTGGCACCAGTGTTAAGCCCTTCTCTTCAATCTTGCCATCGATTTTTTTTATTTCGGAGCGTTTCAAAAGCAGTTTCCTCTCGCGTGTAGCCTCATGGTTGTAATGCGTGCCTTGAGCGTAAGGCGTAATATTCACTCCTTTCACAAAAAGTTCACCATTATTGAAATAGCAGTATCCGTCTTGCAGGTTCGCTTTTCCTTCACGAATAGATTTTATTTCTGTACCAGTCAACACAATACCAGCTACATATTTATCAAGCAACTCGTATTCGAAACTGGCCTGCCGGTTTCGGATGTTAATGTTGTTGGAGAATCTGGTTTTACTCATGTAGTCCTTTTCGCAATCCCGCAAATATC
>CBQWHS010000197.1:0-7014 GCA_967728665.1 uncultured Chryseosolibacter sp.
CGCTTGCATCTGGATCGAAGAGCCGTGCTTTTGTACGAGACACTTTCAAATTCTGGCAGGAGTAACATTAATCCTTTAGTCAAAATGGCGTTGGATAATGTCGTTTTGTCTCCCTTTTAAAAAAGGTATGTGTATTGTGAAGTTGGCGTTTAGAAGGAGAAAAAACATGAAAAAGACAAATTATTTAGATTTGATAACATCCATAGATGTCTTGAATACAGTGAACGGTGGTGTGAGCGAACCGAACCTGAATTTGATTCATTACGAAGATTATCGTGAGATACGTTTGAAGATTCCCGGAATTAAATTAGAAGATATTCGCGTGGAAGTTCACAACAACAATCTTTCGATTTTCTATTTCATCAGTATTATTTCGGGTGATAAAATGGTTCAACTTCCGCGATTTGTTTACAACCGGAATGTGCCGTATTACATTGACATCAGCAAAATAAAGGCGCGACTTGAAAATGAAGAACTTGTTGTAAATCTTCCATTCAATCGGTTAGCGAACGGTTATCACAAAGAAATTAAAATTCGCGAAAGCTAGGAGACTAGTCAACGATCGATTGATAGGTGAGTGCTTTAAATTTGTCACCAAATTCGCCGTGGGTAGTGTTGTAAACATTGGTGAAAATCAAACCTATCAGTCGCTCTTTTGAATCTGCCCAGTATTGAGAATTGAAGGCTCCTCCCCATGAAAATGTACCTGACGACATTACAAATTTGCTGTCATTCTTCGAGGTCTCAAGGCCAAATGCTAAACCGTATTCATTAGGAAGATCGGGAAGCTGGTCAGTTAAAATTAATTCCACGGTCTTGCGGCCAAGTAATCTTGCATTGTTAAACTGGCCGTTGTTCAAATACATTTGCAAGAACTTAGCATAGTCTTCAACAGTGGATGAGAGACCTGCTCCTCCTGAGAAATATGTTCCGGGCAAGTTTGGATAATTTGGATCAACACCATCGTAAACTTTGTTTTTTGCTTTCCCAAGTTTCCCTGCTTTATCTTGATGCAGCGCAACGAGCCTGCCTTGCTTTTCTTTTGGTAGATAGAAATAAGTGTCGTTCATTCCAAGAGGATCAAAGATTCGTGTTCGAAGAAACTGATCGAACGGCATACCAGACCATACCTCCACCAGGTAGCCAAGCACGTCATGGTTCAATCCATAAGTCCAGCGTTCGCCAGGTTGGTGTTTGATGGGAAGTTTCCCTAATGTTTTTATTTTATCTGCAAGAAGTCCAGAGTCATTGCCAATGCCGCTGACAATTTTTGCTTTCGCATAAATAGCTTTGAATTCAGGTGAACCTATGCCGGCGTAATCGATGCCCGAAGAGTGCGTTAATAATTGACGAATTGTGATTTCGCCTTTCGGCGGATCAGTTGTATATGAAGAGTCCGCCATGTTGAATGATTTCAGAATAGCGGGTGACTTGAATTCAGGGATATATTTGGAGAGAGGATCATCCAACAGGAATTTTCCTTCCTCCCAAAGCATCATCACGGCAGTTGCTGTGATGGCTTTAGTTTGAGAAGCGATACGAAAAATATCATCCTTTTTAAGTGGAGTTTTATTTTCCATATCGCTTACGCCAAAAGCCTTGTAATAGACAATTTTTCCGTCCCGTATAATCAATCCCACTGCGCCAGGCATCTGTTCCGCTTTCACATATTCTTCGATCATTCTATCAATTCTTGACAATCGTGATGAAGAGAAACCAACACTTTCAGGTGTTGCCGTGGTGAATGATTTTACATTTTGCGCGAAGCACGTGGTAATTGTTAAACAGGATAGCAAAAATGTTTTAAACATATTGACAACAATTTTTTATTTAAACTCTAACATGAGCCCAGTTTTCTCCGGTTTTGATTCTGTGAATCTGCATATCTGAAACGCGAAATTGTTTTGCGAGTGCTTTTAGAGTTGGTTGTTTTTTTGCCATCAGGGCACGTTTGATCAACTTCACTTTTCCAGCGGTGAGCTTTGGACCTTGACTTGGATTCTGTCGTTGCAGCACATTCGGATCTTTCAATGCGTGATTAATTTGAACTTCATGTTTCACCCACTTGAGATTGTCTGCAACGTTATTTTCTTTCTTATGGTCAAGATGAATTACAAAAGTGTGTTTAGCAGTCGGCTGTTTACTGAAGTATTCTGCAACGAGCCGGTGCAGGTAATAATTCTGGCGATTTGCTTCCCTTCCGATGGTCACGCTTGGATACCCTTGCGTAAGTCGTGGTTTTAGAATAAATCCGTCTTCGATCTTCGTTCTGAAACTAACGATGCGTCCCTTGCTTGAAATGGCATACCGCTTGGTGGTGATGCCCTTCTTCAGCTCGAGCTCCTTCCAGCGTTCACCCGCCAGAAATTTCACGGAGTTGTTTTTTGTTGCCATAATGGTTTAACGGTTTAGAGTGGTGGGGTATAAGGATCTTAAATTCTTCGCATAGTCTTTCAAAAAGTTTAGTGTTTGATCTGTTAATAATTTTTCTTCCATCGATTTCGTGCACCGGTGTAAGCTCGCCCATTGTTCCCGTAGCAAATACAACATCGGCGTTATAAAATTCGGTTAGCGATAAATTTCGTTCGACAATTTCAACGTTGATTTTTTTGCAGATATCAATAACTAGCCCGCGCGTTATTCCGTGCAGGCAAGCATCAGCATGAGGTGTTAATACATGGTCGCCATGAATCATAAAAACATTCGTGTCGTTGAGTTCTGCTACGAAGCCATAATTGTCAAGCATCACGGCCGCGTCAACACCTGCAACGTTTGCCTGGATCTTCGCAAGAATATTATTGAGCAAGTTGCTGTGATGGATTTTCGAGTCGAGGAACTGTGGACTATTTCTGCGTTGTGAAGACGTAATCACGCGTATGCCAGAGGTGTTGTCGTAGACAAGTGGTTTCCATTCTGCCAATACAATGAGGCATGAGCCCTTTGTGTTGAGGCGAGGATCCATGCCTGATGTAATTTTTTCTCCCCTGGTGAGTGTCAGGCGAATGTGAGTCTGGTCGTCCATCCGATTCGCTTCAAGAGTTTCAAAGATGGCTTGTTCTATCGATTCCTTCGAAGGGATGTCAGCAAACGCCAACGCATGTGCAGAGGCAATGAGTCGGTTAAGGTGCTGATCCAGGCAAAATATTCCTTCGCGGTAAACGCGGAGCCCTTCCCAAACGGCATCACCGCCCTGGACTGAACTGTCGAACACAGATACTTTAGCATCGTCTCTTTTGACGAGTCGTCCACCAACATGGACCATGATGTTTGAATTCTTGGGATTAAATTTTTGAAGCATAGAAAAATTTTCTTAGCGCTTATGGCGAACAAAAATGTGAATAACAAAATTAATTCGGGCGGGCAAAAACAGGCTTAAGTAAAGTAAGGATTATTTTCCGTATTCGTCAAGCTTTTAACGAAAATGGTAGGAGTTTTTGGTAATAACGGTTGGCCTGTGCGTACAGCGATTCGAGATGTTCAGGAAGAGGTCTCGTGCTGGTAGTTTGTTTTTGAAAACCGGTTGATCGATGGACGTTGTTATACCAATGGGGCGCCCATACGCCGTCGTACGATTTTGGACCCGCCTCCCAGTTGAGCATACGATCATTAAAAGCGATACCGCAACGATCGCAAAGTTTCTCTAAAACTTTTGCTGGGTCTTCAAGAAGTAAACCAGAATCGATAACCACCAAAGGTTGCTGGCGTGAGATCAATTCTTGAAAGAGATTGTGTTGATATTCAATGCCGATGTCGCGCATCACGGGCGTATTAATGACTTCGGCATAACTTGCGATTATTTGTTTTGGGTCGCGAATAAGAAACACATTTACTGCACCCGGAATCCAAGGTGACGAGAAAACTTCCATGTGATGCGCCATGTTTTTAACAAACAAAACGGACGTATCTGAAAAATTTTCGATATAAGATCTCACCGTATTCTCGTCAGATGATTGTGCTTTTAACACGTCTGCTTTCCCCGGATGGTCTGCATCACTTTTGGAAAGATACACCGCGTAGAACGGCTCATCCATGACCGTGGTGTCTGGGCGCTGCGCAAACGAATACATAAGTGCCGTTGAAATATTCCGCGGCCCTGAAATGAGATTGATTACCGTTACAGGCTTTTTCATTCTATAATTTTTTTGATGACTAAAAGGCACTGATCTTTTTCCAACGGTAGGTATCCCTGCTCATAACAATAAAAATATTGAGCGCCATCTTTAGTGACGTAAGAGCTTGTGAAGTAGTTGAAATTAAAGCCGAGTGCTTTCATGCGGTCACAATATACACGGCTTTTTCCTTCCGGGTTAAGATCTCGAAGGATTCTTCTGTTTCTACGAAGGATGTTGTTGATGTTTCGCATGTAGTTGATGTCATCACTGTTGAGTTTATTATTGTAGGCAATGCGACAGCTGTCGGAACAGAATTTTTTATCAACACGTCCGACAATTGAAGTTTCACATTCGAGACAGAGTTTTTGCTTTTTACTAACCATGTCAGTATCCGTTTACAAACGAATATAGAAGATGGGAAAATGCTTTCATAGAGGTAGAGGAATGACCACGACGCAGATTTCTCGAAGCGTTTTTCGAATTCCGAGCATGAAAATTATTTGGGCAGCCCGCTCTTCAAACATTGTCCTAACAATTAAAACGCTAACAAGAGCGGCCGGGCTTTCCGCTTCAACTCCGGCCATCACACAAGAGCAGACGCGCTTCGGGGTTTCCGCTGCAATCCCTGCTGCGAGTGACAGACAATATTTTCGACACCTCTGTTGTTAAGTTTTCAGTTATAGCGCTGTGACGGAGATTACTCAAAACCCAGCAAACACTTTTCGCCATGACGAAAAGTTTTTATTATCAGCAGTCTTCATATCATACCAACCGATTCCTATGAAAAGCATGTTTACCCGCGTCAATTCGTACTTCGTAATTTGCAATTTGTAATTTCTCTTTGACCTCAGTTGCCTGCTGTAAAAAAATGCTTTTAACCTCTTGAATGTTTTTTCTAATATTGAAGAATAAGCCCTTACTAAAATGAAGACCTACATTTATCTGCTCATGTTTTTGCTGTCCACTTCCGAAATTTCTTTTGCGCAACAGACGGACAATACTGAACTCCAAAAAATGTATAATGAAGATCAGCAATCTCGTTCTACATCCAAGATTGATTGGCGGGTCTTGTCCAAACAAGACAGCCTTAGAGAAGCCAGGGTATATGAGTTGATCAAGGAAGGAAAACTTATAACTGGAAAAGATTACTACAACTCGGCAATGATTTTCCAACATGGCCGCGATACTGTTGCTTCTAGAATGGCTGTGCAGCAAATGCGAAAAGCTATTGAACTTGATTCTACAATTAACAAATGGTTATTGGCTGCTGCTATCGACAGGGACTTAATGCGAAGAGGGAAACCACAAATATATGGAACTCAATATGTGAAGAATGGACCGAATGCCAAGTGGGAGCGATATACAATTGATTCAACAAAACTTTCGGATCGCGAGCGAAAAGAATACGGCGTGGAGACTTTGGCAGAACAAAAAATAAAAGAGCGCAATTTCAATTTACTTTCCGTTTCAGAATATTATGATAAATCAAATTCAGTCGAGAAAACGATCAAATTTATTAAGTCGGAGATCAAGAAGGGAGGTAAGTCAGAATACAACGTGTCTGAGAGTGGGATCAATAATTTTGGTTATGAATTGATGAATGCCGGCAAAGCTGAGGAGGCACTGAAGATATTTAAACTAAACACGGAGTTGTATCCAAAGGGATGGAACACATTCGATAGTTATGGTGAGTGTTTGCTGAAACTAAATAAAAAAGAGGAGGCGTTGAAAGCGTACAAGAAATCGCTGGAACTTAATCCAAAGAATGAGACTGCACGGAGAGTTCTGAAGGAGGAAAACTAAAATTTAAACTTCACGGTACTGAGCTGTTTAAATTTTGAACTCATTCATGTCGCAACGACTCAACAGGATTTCCGATGCCCATTCGTGGTGCATGAAATGTGACCGTGACAATGGACCATTAATGTCAGGCCTTTGCACAATCAACAGCGGTGTAATTCCGGATTGCATGTGATAAGCGAATTTATTTAGCCGCTGGTTTCCATAATACACAATGAACGGTGTAACCAAGATGGTTGCAATTGCTACTAAAGCAACAAATTTCCTGTTCACCAGCATGCTAAGGTTCATCAACGATGCACCGAGCACTTTCCGAAATTCCAAGTTTGTGTTCGCTGTTCCATCGTGAATGAAACAAGTCCATATAATCCAAGGCAATAAAAATGCTGAAAATAAATAATATAGTTGCATATAATAAGTACACATACTATATTTGCACGTATAATATAAACCTAATCTTTATAATTATAACTATACTATTTTATGTGGACCAGAACTCATTCAATTGTGACTAGACAAGTCACCAGGGAACAAATGTGGAAACTTTTTGCTGACGTCAATAATTGGCAAACCTGGGATGAAGGAATTGAATTTGCGAAATTAGATGGCAAATTTGAGGAGGGAAATTATTTTGTATTGCGGCCAAAAGGGGGTCCCAATGTGAAGGTAGAACTCCTGGAAACCGTGGAAAACAAAAAGTTTCTCGATGTGACCAAATTTCCATTGGCAAAGATGTATGGTGAGCACTTGTTTGAAGAAACTAGTGAAGGTCTTAAAGTAACGAACACAATTACCGTAAGAGGAATTCTAGCGTTCTTGTGGGTAAAAATAGTCGCAAAGAAAATTGCTGATGCCTTGCCGACTGACATGCAACATCAAATTAAAATTGCGAGCGCATTATGACGAAACGCAAAAAATATTTAACCAATGAGGAGCAAGGACAATACGTTCAGTGTCGACACGCCTGAAGATAGTTCAGGTTTCCTGTTGTGGCAGGTAACAAATTTGTGGCAACGGGAAATTAAGAAGGCGCTGGAACCTTATGGGCTGACACATTCCCAATTTGTATTGATGGCAAGTATTCATTGGTTAACGTTGCATA
>CBQWHS010000198.1:0-7008 GCA_967728665.1 uncultured Chryseosolibacter sp.
CTGGTTCGCTCCTTCTCCACAACCTGTTCAGCCACCTTCCAAGACTTCTCAATCTGTATTGAAGGGCGACAGCACCATTGAAAAAACTACTGTAATAAACGACAGCGTGTTGGCCGCAACGTATGGCGATCTTTTATCGGTGGCTCAAGGAAAAGAGGAAGAAACAATAGTTGAAACTGAAGATGTAAAGATCACTTTCTCAAATCGCGGAGGTATCATCAAACAACTTGAATTAAAAAAATATACCAGCTACCAGGACTATAAAATCTCCCGAAAAGGAGACAAAAAAGAAACAACACCTTTAACGTTAATTTCGCCGGATCGAACCAGTTTCAATTTACTTTCTAAGTATCAGGGAAAGGATATCGATCTATATTCTCTCTTTTATTCCGCGACACAACGAAAGAACGGAGATACTACGCTCGTTACGTTTACAATTCCGATGGGCGCGGGCTCATTTTCTCAGACATATGCGATTCCTGCAAAAGGTTACGAACTTGGATATTCGATTCATCAGTCCGGAGCCGATGCCCTTTCTTCAGACAATCTGATTTTCCAATGGAATGAGAATATCAAACCGATCGAAAAGGATTTACAAGACACTCGCATCTATTCAACAATAACGTATTCAACACCTGGAGATGGCTTTGACGAGCTTTCTCAACGTTCCACAAGCAACGAGACTCAGGTCTTTTCCGGCCCGGTAAAATGGATAACGATCAAACAGAAATTTTTCCTTGCCTCCATTATTGCAAAGAATAATTTTTCAGGGGGAGAAATTTCAACGTTGTATCCAACTGACTCTTCCCTGGTAAAACAAGCAAAAGTCAAATTGTTAATCCCAAAGACTTCACTGGCAGGCTCACAACAAAATTTCAAATTCTACATTGGGCCAAATGACTATCAGATCATTGGCGGAGTTGCTGATCATTTTCGTGAAAACGTTAATCTTGGATGGCCACCCGTACATTGGATCAACAAGTTTGTCATCTTCCCTGTTTTTCATTTCCTCACGGGCATCATTTCAAACTATGGACTGATTATTATCATTCTTGTTGTTCTTCTAAAACTGGTTCTTGCTCCGCTCAGCTACAAATCGTATCTGAGTATGGCAAAAATGAAAGTGCTTAAACCTGATCTTGACGTGATCAAAGAAAAGCATGGAGACGACATGACGAAGGTTCAGTCTGAACAAATGAAATTGTATCAGCAAGTGGGCGTGAATCCAATCAGCGGATGCGTACCGGTGCTACTGCAGATGCCCATTCTTTTCGCCATGTTTTATTTGTTTCCAGCAAGTATTGAATTGCGTCAACAGCCATTTCTTTGGGCGGAAGATCTTTCCACATATGACTCACTCATTCAACTTCCGTTCAGTATTCCTTTCGGGATCGGAAGTCACATTAGCTTGTTCACGCTTTTGATGACGGCTTCGACCTTGCTTTACACGTGGCAGAACAACCAGGTTACATCGGTTCAAGGTCCAATGAAATCGGTTCAATACATTATGCCGATTATCTTCTTTTTCGTGTTGAACTCTTTCTCGGCTGGATTAACATTTTATTACTTCGTTTCTAACCTTGTCACATTTGCGCAGCAAGCGATCATCCGCAAGTTTGTTGATGATGACAAGATCAAGTTGTTGCTGGAAGAAAACCGAAAGAAGAGTGCGACCGGCACCGGCAAGAAATCAAAATTCATGGCCAAGCTAGAAGATGCCATGAAGGCCAGTGAAGAAGCCCGTAAAAAAGCTGAAGACGAACGAAAGAAGAAAAAATAGTTTAACATATTGAATCGCAAAGTTTTACCCTCTAGCCGTTCAATGTTTTAATACAATTCCACGTTCAGAAATTGTGCAACGATTGTGGATAACACGTTCCACGCTGTTCCACGAGCCTTTAAAATTCATCTATATTTGTAACCCCTGTCCCAGAAACGGAAGGGGTTTATTTTTTTACGATGGGAAAAATCATTGCGATAGCAAATCAAAAAGGTGGTGTAGGTAAAACCACTTCGGCAATTAACCTGGCTGCCAGCCTTGCAGTGCTTGAGAAAAAAACATTGTTGGTTGACGCCGATCCACAAGCGAACTCTACATCTGGCCTGGGATTAAATCCAAAAGATATCAGTCAGGGAATTTATGAATGCATGGTTGACGGTGTAAATCCACAAGAGGCCATCGTCAAAAATGACCTTAAGTTCCTTGAGGTTCTCCCCTCGCATATTGACCTGGTGGGTGCCGAAGTCGAAATGGTAAGCATCGAGCGCAGAGAAGAAAAAATGCGCGACGCATTGGGCAAAATCAAAAACGATTACGATTACATTATCATCGATTGTTCGCCTTCGCTGGGATTGATCACCATCAATGCCTTGACTGCCGCTGATTCTGTTATCATTCCTGTACAGTGCGAATACTTTGCATTGGAAGGCCTTGGTAAATTATTGAATACGATAAAAATTATTCAGACTCGTTTGAATCCGAGGCTTGAAATAGAAGGAATTCTCCTGACGTTATATGATGCACGGACAAGTCTTGGAAACCAGGTTGTTGAAGAAGTGAGAACTCACTTTCAGAAAATGACGTTCAAAACTATTATTCCAAGAAATGTGAAATTGAGTGAATCACCAAGTTTCGGCTTACCAGTCATTGTTCATGACGCTGAAAGCAAGGGCGCAATCAGTTATTTGAACTTGGCTCACGAGATCTTAGACAAAAATAACGGAGTAGCTAAATGAGTAAGAAAAAAGCATTAGGAAGAGGACTAAGCGCATTACTAAGCGACAACTCTTCAGACGAAAAACTCGATGTTGATATTGTATCACCAGCTCCCGAACCTGCGAAACCGGTGAGCGGAATTGCGGAAATTCCCGTGGGCGAAATCGAAGTCAATCCATTTCAGCCGCGAACTCATTTCGACCAGGATGCATTGTTGGAACTGGCAGAATCCATTCGTGTTCACGGGATCATTCAGCCGATTACTGTACGAAGACTTGCTCCACATCAATATCAGTTAATCTCCGGCGAACGAAGATTCCAGGCTTCAAAGCTTGCAGACCTAAAGGCGATTCCGGCATACATTCGCTCGGCGGATGATCAGCAGATGCTGGAGATGGCCCTGATAGAAAACATCCAGCGTGAAAACCTTAATGCAATTGAAATTGCACTCAGCTATCAACGCCTGATCAGCGAATGTAATCTTAAACAGGATGAATTAGGTGAACGTGTTGGCAAGAACAGGGCAACCGTCACCAACTATCTGCGTCTTCTGAAACTTCCACCAGACATACAGATCGCAGTGCGCGATAATCGAATTTCGATGGGCCATGCAAGAGCCATCATCAACGTTGAAAATTCGGAAGAACAACTTTACATTTTCAAAAAGACTTTAAGTGACGATCTTTCTGTTCGCAAGGTTGAAGAACTTGTGCGTGAAGTTTCGAGCAAAAAAATTGAATCTGCTCCTTCTGCTACGCAAACTTCGTCCTCCGGAGCACCGAAGGAAATCGTTCAGCTTCAGTCAAGTCTATCATCACATTTTGGCACCCGTGTTGTAGTAAAAAGCGATGGCAAAAAAGGAGAGATCAAAATCCCTTTCTTGTCGGTGGAGGACCTTAATCGCATTCTTGACATTCTCAAAATGTGAGTTTACGATTCTGGCCGTAATTACTAACTTCGCGCCCGAATGTCCATGAAAAAATTACTGCTTCTAATTGTCATCGGAAGTGTCGCTGTGATTTGCAAAGCCCAAGACACGGTGAAAGTTACACGCGATGCGATTTACATCGAACCTCAGGACACCACGTTGATCAAGTCCTATGCCGAGCGATACAATCCGCGCAAAGCGTTACTGTACTCTGCTGTTCTTCCAGGATTCGGGCAGGTTTATAACAAAAAATATTGGAAGCTTCCGCTGGTTTTTGGGGGATTTTACTGGATATGGAGTTACGTCGATAAAAACGATAATTATTACAAAATCTACAAGGAGCACCTGTACTACAATCTTGAGCACAATCTCTCTGCTGCAACTGCGATTAATCCTACCACAAAGCAGACCACTGCAAACCTGAGACGGATTGTTGACCGGGCAAGACGTGAGCGTGACTTCTACATCATCCTCATGGGCGGAATGTATCTGCTGCAAGTGATCGATGCCCACGTTGATGCTCACTTGAAAGAGTTTGATTTGAACCCAAACCTCCACGCGAAGATCAGACCGACGTTTAGCCAGGACATGATGGCTGGCAGATTGGCTGGTGTATCTCTTAGACTTCGATTCTAACAAACAATTTTTATTACCATGAGAATTCTTTTGGTCGGCTACGGCAAAATGGGAAAAACGATCGAACGCCTCGCCATCGAGCGCGGACACGAAATCGCCGGGCGCATTGATATTGATAATCATCATGAGCTTGAATCTGTGACAGCCGATGCTGCGATTGAATTCTCACATCCCGATGCTGCCTTCAACAACGTGAAGAGGTGTATCGAAAAAGGAATTCCGGTTGTTTGCGGTACGACAGGATGGCTCGCACATAAACCAGAAATTGAAGCGTTGACAAAGAAGTTAAATGGTGCGTTCTTTTATGCCTCGAATTATAGCCTTTGCGTGAATATATTTTTCAAGCTGAATGAGCACCTCGCGAAAATGATGAACTCCATTGACGGTTATGATATTAGTATGGAAGAGATTCATCACACAGAAAAAAAAGATGCTCCCAGCGGCACTGCTATTACATTGGCTGAAGGAATTCTAAAGCATAATACAACGAAGTCCATATGGATAAACGAGGATCCAAAAAATCCGAAAGAGCTCCCAATCAAATCTCTTCGTATTGGCCTCGTTCCTGGAACTCATACCATCAAGTACAGTTCACCCATTGATGACATTGAAATTAAACACATCGCCCACACGCGCGATGGTTTTGCTAAAGGTGCGGTCATGGTCGCCGAGTGGATCCAAGGCAAAAAGGGTGTTTTAAATATGGATCATTTCCTGAAATTCTAAGGGAATCTTGACGACTAACAAATTTGCAGGCACACGGGAAAGTAGCAGGACGGTCTGAATTGACGACTTGCCAGTTCCCATGCTTCGTGGCTTTGAAATATTTTGCGTTTATTTGCACGTTTTAAAATTTACCGACAGTGACTTCATTTATCATTATCTTCATCATCTTCCGGATTGGCGTAACGATTGGCTATTGGAAACTCTTCGAAAAAGCTGGTATTGAAGGATGGAAATCGCTGATTCCGATTTATTCGGAATTTGTGATCATGGATAAGATTGTTGGTAAGCCAAAGTGGTGGATTATCTGGCTGCTTATTCCTCTCGTAAATCTCTTTGCCTATTTTATTTTGATTTTCAATATGCTTCGCTGCTTTGGCCGCGAAACCCTGGGAAGTCAAATCCTAACCATCTTTGCTGCATTTCTTTATTTGCCTTATATCGGTTTTCGAAAAGATGTGAAGTATGTGGGCAAACTACATGACATACCTGAACAGAAAAAAACTCCCGTTCAAGAGTGGGCGGATGCTATTATTTTTGCAGTCGTAGCAGCGACATTGATCCGCTGGTTAATTATGGAGGCGTACACGATTCCGACTCCTTCGATGGAAAACTCATTATTGGTTGGTGATTTCCTTTTCGTGAGCAAGTTTCATTATGGAACTCGTACCACAACCACTCCCCTGCAGAGTCCACTGACTCATCAGAAGATTTGGTTTACAGAAATTCCGTCATACATCGATGCCATTCGATTGCCACAATATCGTTTGCCGGGATTGACGAAAATTAAGAATGACGATGTTGTCGTTTTTAATGTTCCGCCGAAAGAGTTGAATGAGGGAAAAGAATATCCAGTTGATCTGAAAACAAATTATATTAAACGGTGTGTCGCTATTTCTGGCGACACGATTAAGATTGTAAATCGGCAGGTATTCATTAACAGCAAGCCGGAGAAAAATCCGCCGCTCATGCAATTCAGCTACCTTGTTGTTTCTGAGAATCCCATCAATGACCGCATTCTTAAGAAATATAAAATCTACGAGCCTACAATTGTCGGACGCCCAGGCAACAACGTAGTTTATCAAATGTATCTCACGGAGGAGTTAGCAGGCGAATTAAGAAAATTGAATTTTATCAAAGATGTTCGCGTGGCTACTTACAATGGAAACGGATTTGCTGCTCGAAAAGAAAATGAACCTGAATACAACATTTTCCCCGATGCAAAAGTATTCCCCTGGAATGGCGATTTCTATGGACCCCTTGTGATTCCTGCAAAAGGCATGACAATTCAGATCAATGAGAAGACACTCGCGACATATGGATCAACAATTCAACTTTACGATCACAACAAAGACGTTAAAATTGAAAATGGAAAATTAAAGATCGATGGAAAAGAAGTGACGGAATACACCTTCAAGCAAAATTACTATTTCATGATGGGAGACAATCGTCATAATTCACTCGACTCCCGCTACTGGGGTTTCGTTCCCGAAGATCACGTTGTGGGGAAAGCTTTTTTCATCTGGCTATCGATCGAAAAGAATGCCGACTTCGTAAACAAGATACGTTGGAACCGGTTCTTTAAGCTGATCGAATAAAATTTCTCACGATTCAATTTGATAATTGGTATTCGAGAATCGTCCGGCTTGATTAACAAAAAACGCAGAGATTCAAACAATTGAGTCGCTGTAAGCTTTTTGCTTTAAGCTTCCAACTTATTTTGCTACCATTCAATTTCCTTCAATCCCTTACTCTTCAAATAGACGTTGGCTTTGGAAAAATGTTTGCTTCCGAAAAAACCACGATCAGCTGAGAATGGTGATGGATGAGCCGACATCAACACAAGATGCTTATTACGATCAATGATCTCACCTTTCTTTTGTGCGTAAGCGCCCCAGAGCAAGAACACCACATTCTCCTTCTCATCTGAAATTTTTCTGATCACCGAATCTGTGAATGATTCCCAGCCTTTGTTCTGATGTGAACCCGGTGAACCCGAGCGAAC
>CBQWHS010000199.1:0-7003 GCA_967728665.1 uncultured Chryseosolibacter sp.
AACCTTCCGGGGGAAGCGTACTTCCTGTTGAACCTATTGAACGAAGCCTGGATAGATTATTCTCTTTGGGAATTATTCCGGCTTTTTGATTTGCTAAAATAAAACCTGCGCTTGTTCCAAAATGAGCAACAGATGTTTCTTCAGCAAATTTCCAGAGCACGTTTAAGTTTGGATACGCCGGACTGCCATCATATAATATCATAGTCCCTCCGGCGAGTAAACTGCCATGAATGTAATTCCACATCATCCATCCAGTCGTGGTGTACCAGAAGCATCGTTCTCCTGGTTTATAATCATTGTGGAATGTGCCATACTTCAGATGTTCAAGCAGAATTCCTCCTTGAGAGTGCATGATCGCTTTTGGTAATCCTGTTGTACCCGATGAATACAATATCCAAAGCGGGTGCGAAAACGGTACACGAACAAATTTTAACGCGCGCTCTATTGCTGGAAGATCATTCCAGCGAAATAGTTTTTCATGTTTGAACGATTCTTTCTGTGAAATAAGGATTACACATTTCAATGAAGGCATTGCGTCTAGCAGGGACTTGACAACTTCCGTCTTGTCGAAAGTTTTTCCTCCATAGGTATATTCATCAACGGCAATTAGGATTTTCGGTTCAACCTGTGCGAACCTGTCGATCACTGCTTGAGTACCAAAGTCAGGAGAGCAACTCGTCCATATTGCGCCTAGCGAAGATGTTGCAAGTAAACCGATTGATGCTTCCGGAATGCACGGCAAGTATCCAGCAATGCGATCGCCTTCCTTAATTCCCTGCTGAATCAAAAATTGTTGGAGTGAGGCAGTCTGCGATTTTAATTCGTCCCACGATATTTCCTTAACGGAGAAATTTTCTGATTTGAAAATAATAGCGGGGCTTGAATTTGCCTTGCGAAAGATGTGTTCCGCGTAATTTAACTTTACATTTGGAAACCAGGATGTTTGTGGCATTGGCCTTCCATCCGCAACAAATGTATTGTCGCCATCAAATTGAATTTCAAAGTAATCCCAGATACATTTCCAAAAATCATTGGGTTTGTTGACAGACCATTGCCACAATTGATCGTATCCGTCAACAAAAAAATTTCGATTGGATTTAAGCCATGAAATAAAATGCGAGAGATTGCTCGTGGCCTTAAAATCTTCGTTGGGTTCCCAAAGCAATCGTGGCGACTCCATAACTTTGAATCTAGTTCAAGTTTTTTAAAACACCTTTTGTTTCGATTTCATCCTGGCGAAGCTGAATTTTCAATTCATCAAGATTGGCGAATTGTTTGTCGTGACGGGTGAGTTTTTTAATATTTATCGTCAGTGATTCGCCGTAAACATCTTCATTGAAGTTAAAAATATTGACTTCAATGTTTTTTTTCATCCCACTAATGGTTGGACGATTACCAATGTAAAGCATGCCACCGAATGTCTGCGAACCATGCTGAACTGTCGCTGCATAAATACCGTCCATCGGAATAAGTTTGTATTTGCTTTCGATCTCAATATTCGCGGTGGGAAATCCGAGTTGTCTTCCGATTTTATCGCCTTGAATGACTCTCCCGGAAATACTGTAGGGGTTACCGAGAAAGTGAGTTGCCGTTTCCATGTCACCTTCCTCAATCGCTTTTCGAATCGCAGTCGAGCTCACGCCAACGTGATCAACATCTTGCCGTGGAATCTCTTCTACTTCGAAACCGTACGTAGGAGCATTGGCAACAAGTTGTTCAAAACTTCCTTCACGGTTTTTTCCGAAATGATGATCATAGCCAATGATAAGTTTTTTAGTGCCGATTTTCTCAACGATTATTTTGCGGATAAATTCCTCAGACGTCAACTGAGAAAATTCTTTTGTAAAAGGAATTCGGACGAGATGTTGAACGCCCTGTTCTTTGAGTAACGCTGCCTTCTCTTCAAACGTATTGAGAAGCTTTAATGTATCATCTTCTGGATGGAGAACGAGGCGGGGATGTGGCCAAAATGTTATTACAACAATTTCACCTTTATTCCTGGAAGCAATTTCACGAAGACGTGCTAAAATTTTTTGATGCCCGACATGAACGCCATCAAATGTTCCGCTGGTTACAACTGCGAAGTTAAGCTTTGTGAAATCATCAAGCCCGTGGTAGATCTTCATATCGCTACTTCATCAACTGAAATTGCATCTTCATTTTTATATGAGCCAATTCTTGTACGGCAAAGAACTGAAAGATATGCACCAACTCCAAGTGCGTTTCCAAAATCGCGCGCGAGGCTTCGGATGTATGTTCCTTTAGAGCAAACGATTCTGAAACTTACTTCCGGGAGGTTGATTTCTGTAATTACAAATTCACTAACCTCAACTTCTCTCGGTTGAAGCTCAATCTCTTTTCCACTGCGTGCAAATTTATAGGCACGTCTTCCCCCAATCCTGATGGCTGAATGAAGTGGAGGAATTTGACTCAGTTTTCCCGTCAGCGATTTTGCCGCTTCAAGGATCTGGGAATTTGAGATGTGGCTAATGTCAATTTTTTCTGACAACTTAGTTTCCAGATCATATGACGGCGTTGTTTGACCAATAACAAATTTCCCGGTGTATTCTTTCTCAAGGCCCATGAACTCTTCTATGCGCTTTGTCATTTTACCAACGCAAACAATCAATAACCCTGTCGCCAATGGATCGAGTGTTCCGGCATGACCAATCTTTTTTATCTTGAGTTTGTAACGAAGTTTATTAACAACATCGAATGAAGTCCACTCGAGTGGTTTGTTGATAAGAAGAATTCTGCCTTCGTCTTGTGGCTTAGTTTCCATTTAGACCATGGATAGTTCTATTCCCAAATAGTATAATACGAGGATTACAATGCCTGCGACAATTCTGTAATATCCAAAGATCGCAAAGCCGTGTCGGGTAAGATAAGTGATAAAAGATTTGATGGCGATCATTGCTACGATAAATGCGACAACGTTACCGATCGCCAGTGCTGTGATTTCATCGCTTCCGAACGAACCACCGTCTTTATAAAATTTAAACATGGAGAGCACCGTAGCGGCAAACATGGTAGGCACTGCCAGGAAAAAGGAGAATTCGGCCGCAGCGCGCTTTGTTAATTTTTGAGAAAGTCCTCCAATGATTGTTGCGGCTGATCTTGAAACACCGGGAATCATGGCGATCACCTGGAAGCATCCGATTTTAAACGCTTTGGGATAACTCACGTCTTCACCTTGGTGATTTTCTGATTTGAAAATCCGATCCATGAAAAGAAAAAATATTCCACCGATCAATAACATATAGCCTACTACATCCACACGTTCCAGCAATGCATCGATATAATCTTTGAATAAAAGTCCGACTACCGCAGCGGGAATAAATGCTACCAATAATTTGAAATAAAATTCAAACGATTGGAAGAACCTTCGCCAGTAGAGCACAACAACGGATAAGATGGCGCCAAATTGAATAGCCACGGTAAACATTTTTGTAAAGGGCTTGTCAGCGATTCCCATTACCGATGATCCGATAATCATATGTCCGGTGGACGAGATCGGTAAGAATTCCGTAATGCCTTCTATGATCGCCAGAATAATTGCTTCAACGATGGTCATGAAAAGATTTTTAGTTTGACGTTATGTGAAGAGATGAATTGATCACACAACTCAATTCGTGATTTTAAAAACTTACTCTGTTGGTTTGTGAAGAATGGCGTAGATCTCCATGATGAATCCAGCCATCACAATGATTGGCCCAAGTGTTATCCCGAGAAATCCAAAGCCGTGCTGTTGATTGTCAAGTGACATCACTGTAAAACCAACCACTAAGGTGACGATTCCAATGATCATCCATTGATAATTTTTACGGCCGAAAGGAAGTTTAGTCATATATGTTAATACAATTGATCGAGTGACATTTTTAGATATTTCCGGATCGAGAAGAACGTACTCACGACAGCCACCGTGACGCCAAGCACCAGGAGGAATGCAAGCAGCAGAAGAAACTGATCTTGCTGATGTAAAATATTGAGATCCGAAATTTTCCTTCTGGCGTAATCTGACAACAGGTACATAAAAACAGACGCGAGAATGCCACTCAAGAGTCCGTAGCCGCCGGCACGGAGAATGAACGGGCGTTGAATGAACCAATTTTTAGCGCCGACTAATTGCATGCTTCTGATTAAAAAACGCTGCGAGAATAGCGCCAGTCTAAGTGTATTGTTGACGAGAAGGATCACGGTAATCACGAGTATCACAATAAGGCCGAACAAAAAAACTCCGATCTTCATGACGTTGTCGTTCACAGACTCAATCAACCCTTCCACATAAAACACCTGGAAAACACCGTTCATTTTCTGAATGTCGGCTTTCACTTTTTCCATTTGCTGCGGAGTATGATAGGAGGGATCTATGTTGACAAGAAACGCATCTTTCAAAGGATTCTCACCAATGAATTTTATAAAGTCTTCTCCCGTTTCAGCAATAAATTTTTTCGCCGCATCGTCTTTTGAGACAAACACAATCGGCGTATTAATCTTGGCTGTGAACTGTTGAGACCGAAGCTTATTTTCTATTTGCAACCTTTGGTTCTTTGTGAGGTTCGGCTTCAGATAAACTTGCATCCTGATATTTTCACGAATCTGTTTCTCCAGCTGCTGGGAATAGATAATCAACATCCCGAAAAGGCCAACCACAAACAAGGCAAGAGTCACGCTCACAACTACACCTACAGCAGGGTAGCCTCCAAGCTTCTTTTTGCGATTTACAGTTTCCATCAAGCTGTAAAGGTAGGGGAAAATTTCATTTTTGTGTCCCCCGACTTTTCACAATAAAAAAACCTCTCCAGGAATGCCGGGAAAGGTTTAAACGAGGGAGAATAATCTATTTATTTAATTCTTGACTCTTTCAATTTTTTCAGCAGTGCCTGGTCCTTTACCGCCATCAGCGATCGGATTTGATCTGAGTCATCTTTCAGGTGATAGAATTGATTACGATAATACAAAAAGACCGTTCGTTTATCACCGTCAAAGAACTCCAGTATTTCGTAGAGGTTCTTCTCAAATGGACCGTATAAAATCACCTTGCCATTTGTGAACTGATAATGGAAGCTCTTCTTGTCTTCGGTGTTGATCTCAACCGTTGGTGATGAAGCGGGTTCTATCACGAGCTTTGAATCTTCACCTTCTGTTTTGTTTTCCGAAGCATCTTTCGTGGGATCATAAACATCTAAAGCCGGACTCGGTTTAACGTTTGCTTTTTTCGAAGCTTTAGGCAATGGAACTGCCTTGTTTTCCGAAGCTGCAGGCTCATCTGAAACCACTGGCTCTTCGTCTTCCGTTTTGTTGACGTCGGCCGGATTCTCAGTCGACTCTTCAGCGTTAATTTTCTTTTCTTGTTGAAGCTCAACTTCGTCTCCAGCGGAAGGAGCGTCTGTCTTTTGATCCAGGTAAAAATAAAGGCCTGTTCCAACTAGCCCAGCGATCACAACCCACATTGCAGCCTTAGCTCCAATCGCGGTGCCCGTGGATGCGGGAGGAATAGCAATATTATTCAATAGTGATTTGAGTTCGGCAGCACGAGCCTTCCTTATACCACTTACAAATTGTTGCTGTAATTCAAATTCAGATTTTAAACCTGGATCTTTTTGTAACATCTGCTCAAACTCGGCTCTACCCTGGGCATCCAAGCGGTTTGACAGATAGTTGTCAAGTAATTCTAAATCTCGTTCTGCTGCCATTTGCTTAATCTAAAAAGTCCTGCTCAGAATACTGAGCTTTCACTAAATCATCCAACTTCTTTTTGCACTTGTATTTTTTCGTCTTCGCCGTGTCAGTGTTCGCGAATCCTAATTTTTCCGCTATATCCTGCATCGACAGCTCATCAAAATAGTAGTACATCAAAACCTTTTTACAGGTATCGCCCAACTGGTCTATGCAACGGGCGATGATCTTTTCTTTTTCGGCGGTGTCCAGGTCCATGGTCACCGCCGTATCTTTTTCTTCGTTTGAGAGGCGCTTTTTGCGATCGAGTTCCTTCCGCCACAGGTTTTGACAAATACTGTAGATGTAGGTACTAATTTTTGAGGTCAGAACTAAGTTGCCGGACGTTGCTTTTTGCCAAAAAACCACCAACGCGTCCTGATAAACATCTCTCGCTTCTTCCTCGGTTCCGCTATTGGTGATAACCAGCTTGGTCATCATCCGATAGTATTTTTTATATAAGAACTCAAGAGCCTTTTCATCCCCTCGTTGAATACGCTCGAAAATCTCTTTTTCGTTCATGGATGAACCCGACTTGAATACCATTTTCACGCTGATTTGTAACCTCCGTAGTTACCGTTTAATCTTCCGTTCATCGGCTAATATTTGCTTTTGTCTTGCTTATTGAATTTTCTTCCATGTTTGGGTTCGATAAAAAGGTCCCCAAAATCCACGGACTTTGAGTTCCCCATCTTCGACCCACAATTTACATTTATAAACCTTGCCTACTTCCGGATCCAGAATATGGCCGCTGTTGTATTCGCTGCCAGCTTTGATCACATCTTTCAAGATTTCCATGCCGATGATCTTTTTCCGAAAACGAGCATCGTCTTCCGGGCACTTGTCACATATCGGATCGGGATCTTCGCCCGGTTTAATGAATATCCTGACAATTTTCCCATAAAATTTTCCACTTCGTTCAAAAATCTCGACTACAGATTTTTGTTCGCCTGTATTGTCATCGATTGTGGTCCATTTGCCCTTTATATCCTGCGCAAAGCCGGAAATTGAAATCATGACGAATACCAAAATCCACTTCATGTTTAAAAGATATGGAGTTCCTAAAAATAAAAAAAGCCCTCACGAAGGGCTTTCTTATGCTTAGGTCTCTATTGCTTGGGGAGGGTGAGCTTCGAGACAACCTCTGTTTTTTCTTTTAGCTGATTTTTTTCAACTGTATTGTGATTTTTTTCAGCAATGTGCGGTGCAATGATCAACGCAACAATGGATGTCAACTTAATAAGAATGTTCATTGATGGGCCCGAAGTATCTTTAAATGGATCAC
>CBQWHS010000200.1:0-6982 GCA_967728665.1 uncultured Chryseosolibacter sp.
CGATAGCAAGGTTTTGCTTGAACGTTATTCCTAGAATTTTTTTATTGCTGATAACGCATGCACCATTGTAAGTAATTCCGCCAAATCTTACAGGAAGTCCAATGGCAACTGTAATATTCTCAGTATGATCAACAATCGATAGCAAGTGATTCCATGCAGCAGCGGGTAACCAATCACTTAGAAACATGTCCTCGCAGCCATATCCCGAAAGACATAATTCAGGCATGCAAAGAATTTGCACACGCTCAACCTTAGCAGCATTAATTGCGTGCACGATGTTGTCAACGTTGTTTTTCCAATCGAAAGGAATTTGATTTACTGTTGCCCCGGCGATCCTTAGCATCTTTGTGAATGGCGAATGCCCAATATTTTGCGGACGAAATTACGAATTATCGTGTGGATTTTGCCAGGATAATTCAGCTTCCGGCATTGAACAGCTCGAGCTTTTCACAGGTCTTGAAAGCAGCATCCTGCTCAGCCTTTTTCTTGCTGTTGCCGTAGCCCGTACCCATGGCTTCATTATCCACCATTACCTGGGCTGTAAATTCTTTGTGGTTTCGCGCTTTCTTAACGTTAATGATTTCAAACCGGACTTCTTTGCCTTCGCGTTGAGCCCACTCAATAATTTTACTTTTATAATTCGTATTTGAATTGACGAGCTCGTCCAGGTCGTAGTTCGGAGTAATGAGTTTGTCGATCACAAACTTCTTTGTTCTCAAATATCCTTTGTCAAGGTAAACCGCCCCAACAATCGCTTCGAGAGTGTTTCCGAGAATAACTTGTTGCAAGTGCGAATTTTTGTTATCGAATTGAACAATGCTGGCCACGCCGATTTTTTTTGCCAACAGATTCAGTGCTTCACGGTTTACAATTCGCGATCGTATCTCCGTAAGGAATCCTTCTGGTTTAAATGGAAATTTCTTGAAAAGATAGTCCGCGACAGCAGCACCGAGAATTGCATCTCCCAGATATTCTAAACGTTCGTTTGATTCCTTCAATCCATTAGGATTCTCCTTTGCAATCGAGCTATGCATGGTTGCAAGTTGATACAGTGCAAGGTTGGAAGGAGTAAGGTCGGCAATGTTTTGAATGGCCCTGATAAGTTTCTGATCGGTTGCCGTTTTTCCTTTCGGTAATTTAAGAATTTTCCAAACCAAGCGTTGTGCGAGAATTAGTATTGAATGCTAAGTTAGAAGTTAAAAGGTGAAAGTAAAAGGAAGAGAGAGAAGTCCAAAGTTGAAAGCTTGACAGTGCTTTGTTAACGTGAACCTTTGATAAACGAACGCGAATTTTTTGTTCGACAATAGATCTGCTGTTTCGTTGGTTCGCGTGTGGTCTTGCTTTTAACTTTAAACCTTACACTTTTAACGTTGCTTTTCACTTTACTTCGCTTTTCCCAAAATCACTGAAAAATTGTGTCCACCGAATCCAAACGTGTTGCTTAGCGCGATGTTTACTTCACGTTTCTGCGCCTTGTTAAAGGTCATGTTCAGCTTGGGATCCAACTCAGGATCGTCTGTAAAGTGATTGATGGTGGGTGGTATTATTGATTCGTTCAGCGCAAGAATACAGGCGATGGTTTCAATTGCACCGGCTGCGCCAAGAAGATGGCCAGTCATCGATTTGGTGGAACTGATATTCATCTTATAAGCGTGATCGCCGAACACTTTTTGGATTGCCTTAATTTCACCAACGTCACCAAGGGGAGTTGACGTTCCGTGTGTATTCACATAATCGATTTGATTGGCCTCTATTCCTGCATCTTCAAGAGCATTATACATTACCTGAATAATTCCCGCTCCTTCCGGATGTGGGGCCGTGATGTGATACGCATCCGCTGACATTCCGCCACCGAGTATTTCAGCATAAATGCGGGCACCTCTTTTCTTTGCGTGTTCATACTCTTCAAGAATGATTGCACCTGCGCCTTCGCCAAGCACAAAACCATCGCGATCCTTGTCGTAAGGACGAGACGCTGTTTCAGGAGAATCGTTTCTTTCAGATAAGGCTCTTAATGCATTAAATCCACCAACGCCGGCTTCACAAACCGCAGCTTCGGAGCCGCCCGACACGATAATGTCCGCCTTTCCTAAACGAAGATAGGTGAAGGCATCATATAAGGCATTTGTGGAGGAAGCACACGCAGACACGGTAACGTAGTTCGGGCCGCGGAAACCGTATTTAATTGAGATGTGACCGGCGCTTAAGTCCGGAATCATCTTTGGAATAAAGAAGGGATTGAATCTAGGAGTGCCATCACCCTTGGAGTAGGTTTTGACTTCTTCCTGAAAAGTTAACAACCCCCCGATTCCAGAACCCCAAATTACGCCAACGCGATTTGGGTTGAGTTCGGTCAGGGGGAGGTTTGAATCTTTTATAGCTTCGTCAACCGCCACCATAGCATATTGAGCAAACGGATCCATTTTCCGTGCCTCTTTGCGGTCCATAAAGTTGCCGATGTCAAAGTTTTTTACTTCACAGGCGAACTTTGTCTTAAACTTAGAAGCATCAAAGCGGGTGATGGGAGCAGCGCCACTTCTACCGTTACGAAGTCCATCCCAGTACTCGGAAAGAGTATTGCCGATGGGGGTGAGTGCACCAAGTCCAGTAACGACTACTCGCTTTAATTGCATGTTCAAATGGGTGTGGTTGATGAAGGGAGGTTATCAATTATTTCTTCACGTTTTGTTCCAGATAGGAGATAGCCTGGCCTACGGTTGAGATATTTTCAGCCTGATCATCGGGAATAGAGATGTTAAATTCCTTTTCGAATTCCATGATTAGTTCTACGGTATCAAGAGAATCTGCTCCAAGGTCGTTAGTAAAGCTAGCCTCAGGAGTAACTTCAGATTCCTCAACACCAAGTTTCTCGATGATGATCTGTTTTACTTTTTGTGCAATTTCAGACATGTTTTTACAGTTTAATGATTTAAAAATCTCTGCAAAGAAAGAGATTTACGGCAATATTGTCAAACTTTTTTGAAGTTGCCCCGTAGCGCTGAAATCGTGTGTTTCCCTGCAAAAAATGAAGAAAAGTAAGTTATTAATCGATTATGAATACAACTTCGAGTTGATTGGCGTAACAACTACGATCAAGGGATACAGGTTGGCGTGGGAAGTTAATAACCGGCTTAATATTCATCTTGTTAAGCAGCCCGATCTGGTGGTTGGATTTAAGAATAATGAAGAGAAACCTTTTGCGTTCTACGCTTATGAGACTCCTCTCAATCGATTGAAACTGTTTAAAAATAGAAGTTCGGAGCTGGAGTCTGGAAAGTATTTTCTGATTCCTGAGTTTCCTCACTTTGATTTTATAATTTTGACCGACATGGAGGATCATACCCATCAGCACTTGATCGACTTGATTAAATCAATTCCACTTGTTCAACTCGCTTCTCAAATCTCTCTGGATGGATTAAAGTCAAAATCAAACTTCATTTTCTGATTCTATGTCTTCTGTCACTTCTCGTTATATTCGCGACCTAGATTACCCCTAAACCCGTATGTTAGAAAAAATTTCCTACAACAAAACGAAGATTGTTGCCACCGTAGGCCCTGCTTCCAATAATAAAGACATGCTTCGCGCGCTCGTGAAGGAAGGTGTCGATGTTTTTCGCCTGAATTTTTCCCATGGAACTTATGAAGACCATCAAAAGGTCGTGAATGCTGTAAGGGAAATTAACCAGGAATTTGGAAGCACTATTTCTTTGCTCCAGGATTTGCAAGGTCCAAAAATCAGGATTCAAGAAATGCAACCTGATGTTGTCATCGAACGAGGACAAGAATTGATCATCACAACGAGACAGCTTTTAGGTAATCGTGAAATTGTAAGCACCTCGTATCAGTCGCTGCCGAAAGACGTAAAATTCGGTGACATGATTTTGATCGATGACGGCAAGATCGAATTGAAAGTGAAAGAAGTAAGAGACGTTGATGTTGTTACTGAGGTTGTTTACGGAGGTCCGGTAAAATCCAGAAAAGGAATCAATCTTCCATTCACGAAAGTGTCTGCCCCTTCATTGACGGAAAAGGATTTAAAAGACGTTGAATTTGGTATAAAAAATAATCTCGATTGGATTGCTTTGTCCTTTGTTAGAAAGGCTTCGGACATTCTTGCGTTAAGGGAAATATTAAATGCGAATGGCTGTACTTCCAAAATCGTTGCAAAAATTGAGAAACCTGAGGCATTAAGTAACATTGATGAAATCATTGCGGCTACCGACGCTATCATGGTAGCACGGGGAGATCTTGGTGTGGAGATTTGGTTGGAAGAAGTGCCGATGGTTCAGAAGATGCTTGTCGAGAAGTCTAACAAAGCAGGGAAGCCTGTAATTGTTGCCACCCAAATGATGGAGAGCATGATTGAAAATCCGAGACCAACTCGCGCCGAAACAAATGATGTTGCTAACGCCGTGATGGATGGAGCGGATGCGGTAATGCTTTCAGCAGAAACTGCTGCTGGTAAATTTCCAATTGAAGTGATTAGAAGTATGGTACGTACTATTTCTTCTGTCGAGAAAAATCCGCATATGTATTTTCGCTTTCGCGAGGTAGATAAAAATTCGCCCACTTACATTCACGACAATTTTGTTCTTGCTGCGTGTAAACTTGCAAAAGATGTCGGAGCAAAGGCTATTGTTGGCATGACACAATCGGGATACACAGCTTTTCAATCTTCGGCATATCGTCCTAATGCAAATGTTTTTGTGTTCAGTTCAAATAAAGCATTATTAACCCAAATGAATTTGGTTTGGGGATCACAGGCTTATCTATACGAAAAAATAAATTCAACCGATGAGACCATCGCTGACGTTGAATCCATATTGAAACGTGATGGCCATGTGAAGTCCGGAGATATCTTTATCGTGCTTGCGAGTATGCCAATTAAAGAGAAAGCGAGAACGAATACGCTCAAGATAAATATCGTTAAATAATGAGTATTGTCGAGTTTGGGATGAGGTTATAGGGTTGGCTTTAGTGGTTCAACCATAATTACCTCTTCCCGCTCGACTACAACTAATCCGGCGGGATCGCCTTTTCTCTTCCGAACAAATTTTTTTGGAGTGTATGCCACAGGGCACAATGTTTCTGTTTTTCTTTTTGAATGAAAGGCAGCCAGTTGTGCTGCATATTCAATTACATCTTTCGGGAAATTTTTGCCCGCCTGATGTTTAATCAAAACATGAGAGCCAGAAACGTCTTTTGCGTGAAGCCATAAATCTTCTTTGAATGAAAATTTAAGCGTTAATTCATCATTGCGTTGTGCATCACGGCCAACCCAAATTTTATAATTTTTATAAACGTATTCTCGATAAGGGAGTGGAGAAGTTTTCTTGTCGACCTGTTTGGCTAAAAATTCCGAACTAAAATTTTTTAGCTTTTTTAAATCGTCTGTTTGTTCAATTTCTGCAAGTTGATTTTCGAGGGCCAAAATTTCTTTTTCCTTTGATCGAATTCCCTCGTTTAGTTTATCTATTTCGATTTGTTGATTTTTGGATTTACGATAATAAGCCTCAGCATTTTTTTGCGGTGTGAGTTCTGGTCTCAATTTAATTTCGGTTGGAATGTTATCGTTATAGAAATTATTTAGTTCAACTCGTTTGGAATTTGGCGGAATGGAGTGAAGGTTCGCCATGATCAGATCCGCCCATGCTTTGTAACTGTGTGTTGCCTGTAACTCATCCAGCTTTCCTTTATTTTTAGTGATATAGTTTTTATTAGCCTGAATTTTTGAATCCAACTGGCTTGAAAGTTTATTCTTTTCAACGGCTCTGGCTGATAAATTTGTAAACGAATAGAAGAATTCATTAGCCGCGTCAATAGGATTGTTTTTTTGCTTTAATGTTGTTCCAACAGGCAAAAGCGACAAATGGATTTGTGATTTTATTTCAGTGATAAGGTACTCTGGACGCTCAAGCTCTGAAATCACGTGTTGGATTAAAGTCCATTTATCCTCAATGGATTGTTGAGAAAAGTTTTTTGACTCCAGGTATTGCCAAACCACCTTGCCAAACGTAAAGTATAAGGAAGAAAGTTTTGAAATGTTTTGTTTAAATCCTTCATAACTGAAATCAATATCACGGTCCAATTCATCAAGCGAAATTGTTGCATCGGATAAAATGCTTTGCTGAAATTGGTTTATTACTGTTTCTTTTTCCAGCAAAATGACATTCGATCGATTACCATGCATCTTAAACAGAAGTGTCAGGTCATTGGTCAAGATCAACGCAAGGCTCCGTTCATTTTTGAATTGTCGAATGCGCAACACACGTTGACCAACCAGTCCTTCAAATAAATCAACACTATTTTTTCGTGCTCGCTCCAACTTTTCTGGAAACGAGAGGCAACTTAGCGCTGGACTTACATTTACTTTTACAAAGAATGGTTTGTCCGTTGTTTCAAATCGAATAATTAGTTCATCTTTTGATTGTGTAAACGATTCAGAAATGACTGAGCCAACGAGTTTATCTTGAAAGGCGATGCTGAGTTGCCGAAGGAAGTAATAATTGTTGTGCACAGCTGAGTAATGAACCTGCAAATTACTCGAAAAGCCTCAGAGTTGTAATTGCAGGCCATCGTAGGCGAGCTTGACATTTTCCGGAAGTTCCTCACTGACTTCTGCGTGCAGGCCGAGTTTATGACTAATGTGTGTAAAAAAAGCTTTTTTTGGTTGTATAAGTTTCACCATCTCCAGCGCTTCTGATAAGTTGAAGTGTGAAACATGTGCTTCGCGTTGTAGCGCATTAATAACCAATACGTCCGTTCCTATCAGCTTTGAAATTGTTTCTTCGGGAATTCGATTTGCATCAGTGATGTAGCTAAAATTTCCGAAGCGAAAGCCCAGCACAGGAAGCTTCATGTGAAAAACGGGAAGCGGTTTGATCGATGTTCCGTTGATCTCAAATTCCCTGTCATTAATCTCGTGAAGAGTCAATCTTGGAATGCCGGGATAATATTTTTCCGCGAAAGCGTAAGCGAATTC
>CBQWHS010000201.1:0-6955 GCA_967728665.1 uncultured Chryseosolibacter sp.
CATTCATTGTTCCTGTCAACGGAGACGTGATCACAATATCACTGCTGAAAGAGTTGACGTCAAATGTTCCGCCGGCATAATTATTTTTGCGGATGAGAACGTCTTGCGCTGAACTGTATGGCCACGCGACATCACAAAGTCCATCGGCATCCAGGTCACTGATGATTGCATTCCCCACAGAGTTCGCGGTAATTTGAAATGCTGGAGCCATCGACAGTGTGCCTGCGGTTGAAGTATTTCTAAAAATCGTTACGCCTCCCGTTCCGGAAGTAACAGCAACATCATTAAGCTTGTTCCCTGTAAGGTCACCAACGGTGATGTTTCCGCCACAAGTATATACACTGGAGAATGTTTGGATCGCTGCAAAATCAATTGAACCTGTAGTGCTTAAATTTTGATAAATGTATAAGCGATCTCCGGACGCACAGTTGTTGTTGAACACACCAAGAATTTCAGGTCGTCCATCGCCATCGATGTCGGCAGCCGCGAGCGGACCATCAGAGTATGAATATGAAAGCCAGTTTGATTCAGCAGCAAATGAAATCGAACCCGGCGTAGACGTGTTTCTATAAACTGAAATATAAGCGTAAGAGTTATCTGCTGATGACAGAACAACATCGAGTTTACCATCGCCATCAAAATCCGCGACAGCGATATAGCCTTTTGAGTATGGCTTCGCTGAAGTAATCGAAACTTTTGATGAAAAAGTGGAAGCTGAAATCGTACCACTCTGGCCACTATTCCGGTAAACGGTGAATTGCTGTGCTCCGGAAAATCCACCCGCGCCTTCACCTGTTATTAAATCATTGAAACCATCCCCATCGATATCACCAACGGCAATCGTTCCCTTGTTACCATTCACAGCCACATTAAATCCAACAGGTTTTGCAAGAGATGCCCGAATAATTTGTCCTCCATAGTCTTTGTTGTTATCGAACAGTGGTGTAAACGATTCGATTGTAGAAGCGCTCAATCCTAAACTAGTGTTTTCAACAACGATCGCAGAATTCTGCGCACCAACAGGCACAGTCACGATTAATTTTGTTGTTGATGCGAAGGTAATCGATGCCTTCACCCCTCCGAAGAAAACAGCGTTGTTGGAAGCCGTTGCGTTAAAGTTCGTTCCATTAATGGTTAATGATGTTACTCCACCAATTCCGCTTTTCGGACTGAACGATGAAATTGTTGGTGGCGATATTAATGCAGCAACGTTAAGAACAACATTGTCTAAGTTTCCGGTGACGGTGAAAGTATTTGATGTAAAATATTTTAGCCTGATTTGAAGATTGGTGATGTTACCAAGCACAATTTTAAATTGATCGCGTGTTGGAGTTGCGCCTGTGACTCCACCAAAATGCCAACCGGCGAATGATTCCTTGAGTTGTACTGAATATGATGACCAACTTCCTTTGGCCGGTTTGGTTGGAAGTTGATAGTATAGTTTGTTCGTGCCAGACGTAATAATTAAATCTCCGATCGTGTTATCAGTTCCAATTTCAGACTGTTGAAGCTGAAATGTTAAATTCTGACCATACGATCTGCTAAAATTCCCATTAAACTTTACAGGAGCTGTCCAGTAAAATGCTGCGCTGCCCGTAGTTGTACTAAATGAAATATTTCCCCCTGGATTTCCACCCGTTGAGCTGTAGATCGCACTCGCCGACGAACCACTGTTGTTGTCAAAGACTGTCCAGCCTTCGTCGTCAACCGAAAAATCACTTGTGATTTGTGCGAACAGTGGCGAGCCTTGGTGGAAAAAGATAAATGAGAAGAGCCCAAAAATAATTTTAAACGTCCACGAGAGTTTACGGATCTTCAGGAAGGTCATGAAATGTTAAGGTTATTTGGAGTAAAAATACTAATTCCTTAATACATTGAGGCACTTGGGCGTAACCCAAAAAATCATTTGTTAAGATTCTAAAATTCACCAGAACATCAACGGTAGGGCTATGGCAAGTACGTTCCTAAAAGCTGAATGGCGAAAGTTAATAATGGCAAATTACATTGTCGACAAAAGCATTCTGGAAAAATACTTACCGGCTAAAACCGAGATTGACTTATGGGAGGGAAGATGTTATGTGAGTCTTGTAGGTTTTATGTTCGTTAACACAAGACTCAAAGGATTTAAAATTCCGTTTCACGTCAATTTCGAAGAAGTGAATCTTCGGTTTTATGTTCGCTACAATGACCATGGTGATTGGAAGCGCGGAGTCGTGTTTATCAAGGAAATTGTTTCTAAGCCCGCTCTGACTTTTGTTGCCAATACGTTATACCATGAGAATTATGAAACGATGCCGATGAAGCATTTCTGGATGATTTTGAATGACAGTTTTTCCGTGGACTATAGATGGAAGAAAGGGCGCTGGAATTCTTTTAAAGTAGTTGCCGACAAGAAATTAATTCCCATTGTGTCCGGTAGTGAAGAGGAATTTATTACGGAACATTATTGGGGATATACGAAGGTGACGGCTCAAAAGACTTCCGAATATGGAGTTGAGCATCCGACATGGGACGTTTATAAAATAAAGGATTATTTGATCGATGTTGATTTTGCTGCAATTTATGGGGAAGAGTTTGGGTTTCTCCAAAACGAAAAACCAAAATCTGTTTTTCTTGCCGAGGGTTCTGAAATAAAAGTTAAAGCTGGAAGAAGTTTATAAAATCAAAAAACTGAATGATAAAATAGCGAGTATTTTGCTGCTTGATGATCTTGTTCATATTTAGAGGTGGAACTTTGAATTAATAGCAAAAAAAAGAAAGCTCAGAAATCAATCTTACTTGTCGGCCTGTATTGTTCGATTGAAATTACTTGGAAATGAAAATGCTCCAATCAGTTACGAACATTGGAAAAGGTTATTTCCCTTAAACGCAAAATAAATTCTTCGAATAGACTGCATGGGAATTGGCGGATCTTTTCCTTTTGCCTCTTTTTTGGAGAATGACAATTGAACCCTTCAAAAGCTGTTGAAAGCGTTGATCGTCCGTACCTAATTGCACCCATCCAAAACTCGCATCAAATACACTATATTGGAATCATGATTGAGTGAAATCACCTCACTACTTTCGATGAAACCTAAGACTTATGAAAAAATTCTCCATAGTTCTGCTGTCATGCTTTTCTTTCTTCCTGTCGGTTGCACAGGAAACTCCCTTTCTCTCGGATGATGAAATCCGGATGTTGATTAACGAGCTCTCGGGCGATCGTGCCTTTGAACAAATACGAATTCTCACACAATGGCATCGCGATTCAGGAATGGATGGATACTTTAAAGCGGCTGACTATGTGATTGATCAGGCAAAGAAGGCAGGGCTCGAGGATGTAAAATTTATTGAACAGAAACTTGGCGGACCAAATTATACTGCTAAATCTGCTGAACTTTGGATTACGGAACCAGTTGAAATTAAGCTCGCTGATATTGGCGATCATGCCGTTTATCTTGCGGATGGAAGTCATGATGCAGACGTGACAGCCGAGGTTGTTTGGATTGGCACGGGAACAAAAGCTGAATTGGAAAAGATTGATGTTGCCGGAAAAATTGTGTTGATCAACGGCAACCCCGGCACTGCGGCAACAAATGCCGTGTGGGGAAAAGGTGCCCTGGGGATAATTTCATTTACGACATCGGAGGGAAAAAGTCCAATGGATTTTCCGGATCAGATTGCATGGACACGCATTGCAATTACTCCTCCGGATGGAAAGAAAGGAACTTTTGCATTTAATCTTCCACCTCGCAAAGGTGAAGCGCTAAAAAAAATGCTCATGTCAACAACAACGGAGGATTTTTTTGCAACTGGAAAAAAGACGCAGGGCGGAAAGGTTGTCGTTCGCGCGAAAGTGGATACCGAAATAGGTCAGAATCCAGGTCGCACCGGGTTCGTTGAGGGTTGGATTAAAGGCTCGAAATATCATGACCAACAAATTGTACTTACTGCACATTTGCAAGAAGAGCAAGGTTCGGCTAATGATGACGGTAGCGGTTCCGCCAACTTGCTAGAGATTGCCCGAACACTAAATAAATTGATTGCTGAAGGCAAAATTAAAAGACCGCTACGTGATATAAAGTTTTGGTGGACTGATGAAATTTATTCTGAGTATCGTTACTTCAGGGACAATCCAAAGGAGCCCGCTAAGCTTTTGCTCAACCTTCACCAGGATATGGTTGGCGCAAAGCAATCCATCGGAAGCCGCATTCAACACTTGATTTTCGCTCCGCATTCAATCACGAGCTATCTCGATGCGGTATTTGAAAACATTGGAACTTTTGTCATCAATACAAACAATGCATTTATAACTGCGGGAAGAATGGGTGGATTACCGCGGCCTCATTCAAGGCCGATATATTCGACTCGCGGTACGCGCGAAAATTTTGGTGCTCGTTTCGTTCCGTTTTTTGATGCGTCCGACAATTTGAATTTTGTCGAAGGCGCTATCGGTGTGCCTTCCGTGGCACTGATCAACTGGGACGATTATTATATTCATTCATCCGATGACGACTTATGGCAGATCGATCAAACGCAACTTGAACGCAATGCATTTATCATTGCATCGATGGCGTATTATTTTGGAAAAGCGGAAAGTGATCAGACCAATTTGCTGCTGGCAGAAACCTATGCACAAGGAAGTAAACGGCTTGCTAATGATTTGCAGGCCGCGTTCAATCAACTCCAGACTGATAAAGAAGAGGGTTTCAAAAATGCCCATATACTCATTGATCAAGGAATATTGCGTGAAGTAAGAGCGTTAAATTCCGTACAAAAAATCGCTGGCAATGACGCGGCTTCTGCACGAAAAATCGCTGACGCAGTAAATCAAATGAAAGGTAAACAAGAATCGCTGATAGCTGAAATCACTACAGCGTATAAACGCATCAATGGCGTAGAGAGACTTCCAGTCTTCAGCTTAAATGAAAAAGAAAGTGCTGCCAGTAAAAAAATTGTGAAGAACCATGCGGTGCTGGATACCTATTTCGAAAAGCGCTCAGGTTATGTTGCTGGCATCAATCTTCATCCAACAATGCGAACGGAGCTCTTGAATTTTGTTGACGGTAAACGGAGCTACTATGATATTTACCTTGCGCTAAAAGCGGAGTCATTGGCTGCGGGCTCATGGTATTATGGAACTGTTACCCTTGACGATGTCGTGAAAGTGCTTGACGCGAATGTGGAGAAAGGGGCGATGCTTTTGAAATAATTTTTTATCAGTGCGTGTTGACTATTTACTTGAATGTAGATCTTTCAACATGGCTTCTTCAATAAATTTTGCAACGTCAGAATTTTCCAATACGGTTACTTCCTCAATGGAGAGCTTGGCTTTGTTGATTAACATAATCGCATAGTTAAAGTTATATTTTCTGTCGAGCACGTAAATCGCATATTGATTTTGAGAGTCTGCGCGCGATTCAACAAACTTGCCATGGTAATAGAGGATCGAACATTTTTCCATTAATGGAAGGCTATTGAATGTTTGCATGTTGAGTGGTTTATCAATTGAAAAACGTCATAATTGCCCACACTTCAATGAGCTGATTAGTAGTTGACATTATCAGTTATCAGTCGGTGGAAACAGCTGAAAAACTCGCGGAATTTTATTTGAAAGAGTATAAAAGTAATTTGGAATTATGCATTGAGGTGGCGAGAAGCTTACCCATTTAAATATTCATTGACTGCTTTTTTAATCATCCTCGGTGAATTCGAAATTAAAACGCAATTACATCAGTCAATGTAGCGCCTTCATGTTTTTGAGTCATATGCTTGAAGCAGTAGCATCCGAGAATGTGAACGTCAAATTTGAAAAGATCTCTGATTACTTTGAACGGGGATACAAGGCAAATAATTTCCTAAACACCTGATCGTTATTACTACCACTGCCATTGTCATAGCGATCAATGTTACAAACATGAATTAAAATTTCTTAAATTATGATATGAAGACCTTCCATTCACATTCAGCCAATTGTGGAATTTTTCGCGATTGCGTTTCGTCTCTCCGGTATCTCTTTGTGGTAGTCGCACTCATGACGTGGGATGACTTATCGGCACAAAAAAGTTTTTTTAGTTTTGAGGGTGGCATCACCAGAGACATTTTTCATTTTCAAGATTCTGGTGGTGGGATTACAAAAATCGTTTCACCACAGGCCGTTTTTGGACCACGATTTCGGCATGTGTTCAAAGACCGGTACTTTGTTCAAATAGCTGTCCTGAAAAAGGTATATAATTTCGATTACAGGTTTAATCCTCCGGCTCGTGTAGAAGGTGGCACTTCTATTTACGCGTTAATTGTTCCGGCAGAAATTGGATTAAATCTCAACTTGTTTAAGCGGAAATTATTTATTGTACCGTCAGTGGGTTATTCATTTTGCAACAACATCGATTACAACTACATGGGAGGGATTTACGAAGTCGATTTGAGAAGTCGCGGAAAGGATGTCGTTTTTCAACATAATGAAAGCACCAACGTGCCGCATTTTTATTCTTTGATCCAAGCTGGACTTGCCGCTGAATATCACTTCGGCAAAAACTTCATTGCGTCCATCATGGTAAATCGATATATAGGATTCAAGCAGATATTAAGGTATGATGTTGACTACGCGGCGTATGGAAACGTTGGTCGTGCAACCGCTACTGCGCAAGGAGCATTTGTTTCGCTTGGCGGTTCAGTGAAGTATATGATCAGTGCGTTATGGCAAGAATAGCTTTATAGACGGTCGTGGTTAGTTATGAAAAATCAACATTCACCTTCGATGCTTCGTATATAGATCTAAACTTACCGGTTATGTTTCGATCAATATTAATTTGTTGTTTGTTTTCAAAAGGACTTGCCTCCATCGCCCAAGAGCTTCCTCTTAACAAAGCTGCTAACCATTCCATGCAGTATTATTTATCCCTGCCAAAGAATTGGACTGCAGATAAGAAATGGCCGATCCTTGTTGTGCTTGAATCTGCGAATAAAGAATTTG
>CBQWHS010000202.1:0-6951 GCA_967728665.1 uncultured Chryseosolibacter sp.
ACGGAAATTTACTTCGCTTAATGAAGGAAAATAAAATTTCTGACAATGAGTGGGAAAGAAATTTTTATGAACTCGCGCTGAAAAGTACTGGCGCAGTTCAGGCAATGCGTTGGACAATGATTAAAGATGGAGGTTTTCTCTACTCATTCAATGGACCGCATTCGCTTTTTGTCGATACGGTTCGTTCTTGTCGGGCGCTGATGGTTGCGCATAAGCTTAAACATTTTTTGGGCGGAGAGAACGACGTGAAAATTAGTTTGCTGGAAAGGGCGATCCAACATTTGCTAGCGACAGCGCGCTACTCTGTATTTTATGGTGAAGGCCGTGATTATTATGACATTGTCCCAGGCCGCACAACCCATGAATGTATTTTTAATGTGAACGATGGTAACTATCGTTGCCCAAATTCTCAACAGGGATTTAGTGGGTTCACCACATGGACAAGAGGACTTGCCTGGGCGATGTGTGGTTTCGCAGAAGAGCTTGAATTTTTGTCTTCTATTGATGAGGCTGAATACAACCACTTGATTTCAAAATCGGAACTTGAAAAAGTTTTATTAAAAGGTGCACAGGCTACTTGTGATTTTTATATCGCACACTCAGCAATAGATGGAATTCCATATTGGGATACCGGTGCTCCAGGGCTTGCCGCATTGGGAGATTATTACAATAGCGAATCAAAACCGTTTAATGATCATGAACCGATCGACAGTTCCGCAGCCGCGATCGGTGCCCAGGGACTGTTGAGGCTTGGAAATTATCTTTTGAAAAAGCATCCTGATCTTGCCTCCAAGTATACACAGGCCGGATTAACCATTGCGAAAACTTTGATGAGTGATCAATATCTTTCTTTGGATCCAAAGCATGAAGGGTTGGTCTTGCATTCGGTATATCATCGTCCGAATGGATGGGACAATATTCCCGCAGGTAAAAAAATTCCTTGCAACGAATCAAGTATGTGGGGCGATTATCACATGCGTGA
Source organism: uncultured Chryseosolibacter sp. (assembly GCA_967728665.1). Taxonomy (GTDB): domain Bacteria; phylum Bacteroidota; class Bacteroidia; order Cytophagales; family Cyclobacteriaceae; genus Chryseosolibacter. The sequence continues at coordinate 983 of CBQWHS010000202.1, forward strand.
ACTGATTCTGTATCTTACGAAAATAAATAAAGGTGAAAAATACTTAACGTTTCATAATTGCGTCTAGCCGATAACCCATGAGCACAAAACACAAACCGAAATACAAGCGCATTGCTCAGCTGAAAACTGCAAATGATTTTAAGGAGTATACAAAGTCTGTAGGAGCTGAATTGCCTTTTGAGGAATCGATTTCATCAACCAAAATTTTTCAGGAACCATATCGGTTAAGATCGGGGAGAACAGTTGGCAATAGATTCTGCATTTTGCCGATGGAAGGGTGGGACGGAACCCCGGACGGTTTACCTTCAGATTACACAAAAAGACGGTGGAATAATTTTGCGATTAGCGGAGCGAAACTGCTATGGGGCTGCGAAGCTGTAGCCGTTACGCATGAAGGCCGTGCTAATCCAAATCAACTTGCCATCGGAGACTCAAATCTCGATGTCTATAAAAGTTTGTATGAAAATTTGATCCGTGACCACGAGTCGAAATTTCTAACATCATCAGATCTTGTTGTCGGATTGCAGTTGACTCATTCGGGACGTTTCTGCAAGCCCAACGACAAGAAAAAGCTTGAGCCCATGATCTTGTATCCGCATCCAGTGCTCAATAAGAAATTTGGATTGGCAGATGATTATCCATTAATGACAGATGATTACATCGATCGGTTAATCGATAAGTTTATTCACGCATCGGTATTAGCGCAAAAAGCTGGATTTCATTTTGTTGATATTAAACATTGTCACGGATATTTAGGTCATGAATTTTTGAGTGCGAAATTTCGTGACGGAAAATACGGTGGAAGTTTTGAAAACAGAACGCGATTTTTAACATCGATTGTTCAGGGAATTCGTGCCGCTGCTCCTGGTCTCGAAATATCGGTAAGGCTAAGCGCATTTGATTGGGTTCCGTTTAAAAAGAGTGATGAAGTTGTCGGTGTGCCAGACCATGTTAACGGTAATGGATATAACTATGCCTTCGGCGGGACTTCGACCGGGATCGGTGAAGATCTTACTGAAACGTTTAAGTTTTTGCAGCTATGCGAGAAGTTGGGCATCGAGTTGATTTGCATCACTGCTGGAAGTCCGTATTACAATCCACACATTCAACGTCCGGCGTTGTTTCCCCCATCCGATGGTTACCAGCCCCCGGAAGATCCATTGGTTGGAGTAGCAAGACAAATTCGCATCACTGGCGAAATCAAAAAAGCTTTTCCAAACCTGGCGATTATCGGATCTGCTTATTCATATCTCCAGGAGTGGTTGCCGAATGTAGGACACAACGTGCTGGCTAGCGGTCTTGCAGATTTTGTAGGACTTGGTAGAATGGTGCTATCTTATCCTGAATTGCCCGAAGACATTATCGGTGGACGTCCAATGAAGCGCGACAGGATCTGCAGAACTTTTTCGGATTGTACAACTGCACCTCGTAATGGCATGATATCCGGATGTTTTCCGTTGGATGATTTTTATAAGGCATTACCGGAAGCGATCGCGTTGAAGGAAATTAAAAAAGATGAGTAATGGCAAACGTTGCATTAGTTACCGGAGGAACAAGAGGCATTGGTTTCGGAATTGCCAAAGCACTGGCAAAGGAAGGTTACGATCTCGCCATTAATGGTGTGCGGCCAGAATCTGATGCAAGACTTGCGTTGGAGGAATTGCGGTCGGCTGGAGTTGCCGTGATTTATTGTCAGGGAAATATTGGAGAAGCAAACGACCGAAAGCAGATTGTTCACCAGTGTCTAAATCATTTCAAAAAAATTAACGTTTTGGTGAATAATGCTGGCGTTGCGCCGAAAGTAAGAAATGAATTGTTGTCGATGACGGAAGATGCATTTGACTACATGATCAACATCAATCTTAAGGGCACATTTTTTTTGACGCAAGAAGTTGCCAAGCATATGATGGAACAGAAAAAGAAGGAAGTTAGATCCGAGGCTTCAATCATCAGTGTTACATCGATCTCAGCCGAGGTAGCGTCTACAAATCGTGGTGAGTATTGTATCGCGAAAGCGGGCCTTGGCATGATGACAAAACTTTTTGCCGTGGCGTTGGCTGAACAAAATATTCCGGTATATGAAATTCGTCCGGGGATTATTGAAACAGACATGACATCCGGCGTAAAGCAAAAATACGATGCATTGATCGGTGGCGGTCTTACACTTGAAAAGCGCTGGGGAACTCCGGAGGACATTGGAAAAATCGTAGCGTCAGTTGTGAGAGGAGATATTCCTTATTCAACTGGCCAGGTGTTCAATGTAGATGGTGGGATGGGAGTGAGGAGACTGTGAGAAATCATCAGAAAGCTGTCAATTATTATTTGAGCATGCTTGTTCATAAGGCAGGGATTGATCAACGTAAATCGACCACTCTTCCGTTGTCAGTGAACGCTTTGCAGAGGCGCAGAGCCTGGATGCTATTTTTCTTGCGTCCATTGGCCAAAACGTAATCTTGGTCATAACATCCTTCTCCTTACTGGTTTCGAGGGCGACAATCAACTCACTCTCTTTCATCCACCCAATTATCCAATAACAATTGTGACTAACCTCTTAGATAGTTCCGTTCATATTTTTTCCTCTGGATAAAGTCAGAACGATTTTCTACCTTCCAATTTGTTTAAGTTTCCAACTAAAATTTAATAAGACATGGCCCAATATTCCCTTCAAGTCAATGGAAAAACCGTTCAGGTTGATGTTGACTCAGACACACCTCTGCTATGGGTGCTGCGCGATAATCTTCATCTGGTTGGTACAAAGTACGGATGCGGTATTGCTCAATGCGGAGCATGTACTGTTCATTTGAACGGCAATGCTGTTCGCTCCTGTTCGCTGCCGGTGTCGGCTGTCGGAAATAACAAAGTCACAACGATCGAAGGACTTTCCACGGATGGATCACATCCTGTTCAGATTGCCTGGGATGATGTTGACGTTGCCCAGTGTGGCTATTGCCAGGCGGGACAAATTATGCAGGCTACTTCGCTGTTGAATAAGAAGACGAAGCCAACGGAAGAAGAAATCAACAATGCCATGAACGGAAATATTTGCCGTTGTGGAACCTATCACCGTATTCGGGAAGCGATCGTTTTGGCATCCTCTAAAATGAAATAAACTATGTCAACAATATTAAAATCAAACAGAAGAAATTTTCTCAAGCTTGCTGCTGCTGCAAGCGGAGGATTAATGCTCGGCTTCCATTCGGCCAATGCTGAGAATGCTTCGATGGAGATTATTAATTCAACAGCGTTTGCTGAAGGATCCATTGAATTCAACAGCTACCTGTCTATTTCTCCCGATGGACTAATAACAATTTTTTCACCGAACCCGGAATTAGGACAGAACATCAAGACCTCGTTCCCGATGATCGTTGCAGAAGAACTTGATGCTGATTGGGCGAAGGTAAAAGTTGTTCAGGCAAATCTGGACGCGAAAAAATTTGACCGTCAGCTTACTGGTGGAAGCGGTGCAGTCCCTCATTCATGGGAACGCTTGAGAAAAGCTGGAGCCACTGCTCGCCAAATGTTAATGGAGGCTGCTGCAAAAAAATGGAATGTTGCGAGAGAATCCCTTACGACAGAAAAAAGTACAGTGATTCATAAAGAGAGTGGTCGCAAATTAACCTACGGTGAACTTGCCACAGATGCGTCTGCGATTCCTGTTCCAACAGAGGTGAAGTTGAAAGATAGAAAGGATTTTAAAATCATTGGCACGGCTGTTCACAATGTTGACAATAAAGCGATGATCACTGGAAAGCCACTCTTCGGATTGGACTTTTATCGCGAAGGAATGGTTTACGCCATGATTCAACGTCCTGCTTCTTTTGGAACGAAAATAAAATCTGTCGATTCTGCTGCCGCGAAAGCATCACCTGGCATTATTGATGTAGTTACGTTTAAAAATAATGTTGCTGTTGTTGGTAAATCAACATGGCAAGTTAACAAGGCGAGAAAACTTCTCAAGGTCGAATACGAAAAAGATGGAGCGATTGAAAGCACAGAGGATCATGATCAATTGTTCAAACAATTACTTGACAGCTCTGACGCGACAGTCGTAACGATACGCCGAAAAGATGGTGACGTTGACGCAGCGTTTAAGAATGCTGCGAAAGTTATTACCAGTGAGTACCAGTGTCCGTTCCTTTCTCACAGTCCGATGGAGCCAATGAATTTCTTTGCTCATGTTCGGGAAGATGGAGTTGAGCTTGTCGGGCCAACACAAACACCGGAACTCGCCAGAACGGAAACATCAAAATTGTTGAACGTTCCTGCGGATAAGGTAACACTTGAATTAACACGACTTGGCGGAGGATTTGGAAGGAGGCTGAAAGCTGATTACGTTCTGGAGGCTGCGGAATTGTCGAGCATCATAAAAACTCCTGTTAAAGTTATTTGGACTCGCGAAGATGACATGAGCGGAGGAAGTTATCGCCCTGCTGTGCGTTATCGTTTCTCTGCGGCGTTGGACGACAAAGGAAATCTTGTTGGATATAAATTGAGAGGTGTCGGCATTAACGCAGGCAATTGTACACGCGAAGACAATTTTCCTTCCGGTGCTGTTGATAATTTGCTGATCGAGTCGGTCGAGCATAAATCACCGATTACAACCGGAGCTTGGCGAGCGCCAATCACGAACTTCCTGGCTTTTGCAGAGCAATCGTTTCTTGATGAAGTTGCTTTTGCGACAAAAGTTGATCCCGTTAAATTCAGACTTAACTTGTTAGCGAAGGCAAAGACTACACCTGTGGGTGCGATTAAGTACGATATTGATCGCATGAACGCAGTGATAAATCTGGCGGCAGAAAAATCTGGCTGGGGCAAAAAGAAAAATCTATCTCAGGGATTCAGCGTTTACTTCTCGCACCGATCTTATGTTGCACAGGTGGCGGAAATTGAAATGAAGAAAGGGCAGCCGGTGTTACAAAAAATTTACGCTTGCGCGGATTGTGGAATTGTTGTGAATACGGGCGGGGCAAGTCAACAAGTGAAAGGTGGAGTTGTTGATGGACTGGGTCATGCACTGTTTGGAAAACTCACATTCAAAGACGGAGCCGTCGAGCAGAAAAATTATAATACTTATCGGATGATCCGGATGAAAGAAATTCCGGACATCGATGTTCACTTCGTGGACAATGGAATTGATCCTACAGGATTGGGCGAGCCTGCGCTTCCACCTACCGGAGGTGCAGTGGCGAATGCCATATTCGCAGCCACTGGTAAAAGGTTACGCAATCAGCCTTTTGCGCAGCAGGAGGAAATGAAAAATGTGAAGTTGGGCGAACGGATGTAATGATCTATCACGTTACAACAAAAGGGGAATGGGAAAATTCAAGCAAGTTTTCTTATTCCCCTTCTTCATTTGCAAAGGAAGGGTTTATTCATTGTTGTTCAGCCGATCAACTTGAAGGGGTTTTGCATCGGTACTTCTCAGGAAAGATGGACTTGCTCCTTTTGAAAATTGACCCCGGGAAGCTCACCGCTGAATTAAAATTCGAACCATCGACGAATCAAGAATTGTTTGCTCACATCTACGGACCCTTAAACAAAGATGCTGTTATCGAGATTGAACGATTGAGGTGAACGACTCTTACCAGCTCTTTACAGCAAGCTTTTTCTTATGGTCATGTAGTTGCTGGAAATATTTACGCAGATATCTTCGCCACGCAAATGATTGACGCATTCTCAGGTATGATGAATCGTGTTCATTCTCAAAGGCCTCTATTTCGAAGGGATTGTATCGATAGGCAACCCAATGGCCATGACCTTTAGAACGCGCAATCAGGTAGAAGATGCCGTAACACAGCCAATGAAAAATAAATAGCATTTCAACTTGTTGCAAAAAATGAATCTTTTCGTGACGCACTAATTTAACTTCGTCTGTAGTAAGCCTGGAAATCCAAATGAAAATAAAGAAGGAGAGTCCGGTGTAATAATTGAAGATTTTTTTGCTGGTGTAAATTTTTAATGGCAACATG
>CBQWHS010000203.1:0-6948 GCA_967728665.1 uncultured Chryseosolibacter sp.
TTTAGATCTCGCCTTTCTTTTGTTACCGTTCTTTGGCGAAGCAAAGAAAACGTAAATATAAAAAACTGACCTGCCGTTGACGCTTGACGAACTGTTTTAGAAACAACATTTTGTTCAGCGTTAAGCGTTTCGTTAATTGCAAATCATGGCTTTTAGGACATACAAGTCTTGAGTTCCTTCTTAATGTGCATGTTACCAGACGAAGTTCAGATAAAATAATTCAACGCTTGCTATGAAAAATTCACTTCCTCCCGGTTATACATTTCTTCCATCGTTAATACGAACGTATAAGCAGGCAAAGAATCCCATTGGTACCATGGAAGAGAGTATGAAGAGATTCAAAGGCACTTATACTGTGAATCTGGGTATGCTGCGATTGATTGCCACTCAGGATCCGGGTTTGATTGAACATGTTCTGCAGAAAAATCACCGTAATTATTATAAGTCAGCCATTCAGACCGAACATCTGGGCCGTTTTCTGGGAAAAGGATTACTGACTTCCAATGGCGATTACTGGTTAAAACAGCGAAGACTGATCCAACCGGGCTTTCACATGGAGAAAATCCATTCCCTTTATGTGATCATGAAAGATACCGTGGATGAATTCCTGAAAACTTTTCCTGTTGGTAATGAAATCGACATTTATCCATTGATGCATCGGCTCGCGTTTGACATCGTGATCAACACATTATTTAATGTAAATGTACCTACTGAAAAACGTCAGCAATTGAGCAGTTTCATTAGCGAAGTACAGGAGTTCGTGATCAGGGATGTACGCAATCCACATAAGCGGTGGTGGTTTAACCTCTCCGGTGAGTTAAAACAAAATCTTCGAAAAGCAGAAGGCGCACGCGACATCATCCGGTTTCTTATCCGTCAGCGCCAGCAGAGCAACAAAAAATATAATGACCTGCTGGACATGTTGCTTGACGCACGCTATGACGATACGGGCGAGCCCATGGAAGAAGCACAGGTGATTGATGAAATCTTAATTGTATTAATTGCGGGCCATGAAACTACCGCCAACGCCCTTTCATGGACGCTTTACTTGCTCGCAAATCATCCCGATGAATTAAATAAACTGAGAGACGCTTCCGACACACTCAGTGTACAGGAAAGCGTAACGAACGATGAACTGAACAGCGTTATAAAGGAAAGCATGAGATTGTATCCCCCTGCGTGGATCAGTGACCGTGTAGCCTTACAAGATGATTCCTTTGAAAACTATTCTATTCCGAAAGGAACGGTCATTGTGCTCTTTTACTACGGGATGCATCGCGATGAGAAACAATGGGATCAGCCGCGAATATTTAGTCCCTCACGCTTTTCAAAAAAAGCAAGTGCGGGAGATGCGATGCAATTGAAGAAAATCTATTATCCGTTTGGTGCCGGGCCACGACTTTGTATCGGTAATAATTTTGCCATGTCGGAGATGACTATTTTTCTGCAATCATTTGTTAAACAATTCAATATCGGACCAGGATCGATTGAACCCGTTATTCGGCCATTGGTTACCTTACGACCTGATCGCGTGATGTTAAAGGTAGAGAGAAGAGATTGACCTGTAATCAGGGATTGCTTCGTCCTCAACTACATTGGGACATTTTCGTTTTGAAGGCTGGAGTGTGGAGAGCATCCAGATAATCATCAGATAATAATTGCGATGATCGCAAAGTCAGAAAGACTCGCGCCAAACAGTGTTCAAAGAACAGTAGACTGTAAACAAATACCCGCTACTAAATACCGGAGTATAAATCCGATTGAAGGCAAATCAGATTCAGTTATATTTATACTGTAATGAACCCATTTCTATTTCAAACTACCCATCGTATTATTATGAAACGACTTGTGTACATTCTCATATTTGGTTCGGCATTACTTATCGAATGCCAGACCCGTAAAGACCAGGCTCAGCTTTTGCGTGATGTCGAATCGATCAACCTGGCGAGTGGTGAGATCGCTCTCTGCGGAACTGGAAAGTTTGGTAACGTGAGTTTCAGTGCTCCATGTAAGAAAGAAGTGGCGGAGGATTTCAATCTTGCCACCGCGTTGTTGCATTCATTCGAATATGCGGAAGCCGAAAAAGTTTTTGCCAAAGTCATGAAACGCGATCCGGAATGCATCATGGCATACTGGGGAGCTGCGATGAGCAACTTTCATCCACTCTGGGCTCCACCAAATCCTGAAGAACTTGAGAAGGGATCTAAAACGATCGCAGTTGCACGCACAATCAATACCGATGATGATCGCGCAAAGACGTACCTGGAAGCAATCGCATCCATCTTTGACAATTGGCAGGAGCTTGATCACAAAACCCGGGTTCTCAAGTTTGAGAAGGCAGCTGAAAAAATTTATCAAATGTATCCCGATGATAAAGAGTCTGCCGTATTCTATGCTCTTGCTTTGAGAGCTGCAGCTGATCCTGCAGATAAATCATTCATAAAACAAAAGAAAGCAGGCAAGATACTCGAAGATCTTTTTGCGAAAGAGCCAGATCATCCCGGTATAGCGCATTACCTCATTCATACCTATGATTATCCGGAGCTTGCGGAACATGGATTGGAGGCAGCGCGCAAGTATGCTGCCATTGCTTCAGCATCTGCTCATGCGCAACACATGCCTTCGCACATCTTCACACGCCTTGGTTTGTGGGATGAATCAATTCAGTCAAATACTAATTCGACAGCAGCAGCGAAATGTTATGCCGAGAACCTCGGTAAAGAAGGTCACTGGGACCAGGAACTCCACGGTCTCGACTACCTCGTATATGCCTATCTTCAGCAGGGAAGAGACGAGGAAGCAAAAGCGAAAGTTGATTACGTGGGTTCTATCGATAATGTCTTTCCTATCACCTTTGTTGATGCATATACTTTTTCAGCAACACCTGTTCGCTTTGCGCTGGAGCGGAAGGATTGGAAGCAAGCTGCTACAATGGCGCTACATCCGCAAAGTTTTCCATGGGAGAAGTTTCCGTGGGAGCGAGCCGTTCTTTCCTTTGGAAAAGCAATAGGAGCCGTTCACCTGAAACAAAATGGCATTGCTGAAGGCGCATTAGTCGAGCTTAAAAAAAGTTATGAGGAACTTGTGGCTGCAAAAAAAACCTATGAGGCCAACCAGGTCGACATTCAGATAAACGCAACAGAGGCATGGATTCAATATGCAAAAGGCGAAAAGAATAATGCACTCACACTGATGCAGAAGGCGGCATCCATGGAAGATGCCACAGAGAAACATGCCGTCACTCCGGGCGAAGTAATTCCCGCTCGTGCATTATTAGCAGACTTGTTTATGGAAATGAAGGAATTTAAGAACGCCCTCGAGTCCTATGAAGCTGATTTGAAAAAACATCCCGGACGATTCAACGATGTTTATGGTGCAGCGGAAGCATCCCGGTTATCTGGTGATACAAAAAAAGCATCCTATTACTATCAGCAACTTATTGATCTCAGTAAATCCTCAAACGGTCAGAGAAGAGAGGTACAGGAAGCACAAAAGTTTCTAAAAAAATATCCACTGAGCTGAGTATTTCTCTCTTCAATCGAGCCCGTCATTCCGCGCTTGCGAAATGACTACGAGGCGCCAATCTAGCTTGAGCGGAATCCCGTTGATAGCCATTTGTCTATTCTCGGATAGCAATAAAGTTTAAAATGAACATGCAAGGCAACGGGATTCCACTCGTGAACTATCGTATTTCTACGCGAAAAAGATTTTTTTAAGGTCGGCTTACTGAATCATCAAAGAAGATTACCTTTTTCATGGCGCCGTCTTTTTTAAATAGGTCGTTGCTATTTCGTTCTTCGCAGGAGAAAGCGATTTCAGAAATTTACGAATGGCGATCAGATCGCGACTGGACATAGTCTGGTACGACGACCACGGCATCGGACTATTTGCAAATATTTTTCCTGCACGAAACCGGTGAATGAATGTTGAGTCCGACCATTTTGTAATTCTGCCGGTGGAATCGTCCGGGGTGAGATTGGGTGATATATAGATCGCATCTTCGTAATCCCACTGACTACCCCCCGCAAAAGGTGACCCGACAAATTTCCCCAGGCCATCTCGTTTAGTATGACAACCATTACAGTTGGCAACATGGTACGACAGGTACTTGCCATACGCGGCTGTTGTGTCTACATGAACCGAGCTATCGCGTCCTTCGACAGGCTTTACCAGCAAGCGCATCAGAATTTTTCCACCCATGTTATATTCATTTTCAGGCACTTTATTCCTTACCGGCTGGGTTGTCCGCAGATAAGAAATAATGGCCATGACATCTTCATCGCCCATGTGATTGTACGACATAAAGCCTACCAGTGCTCTTCCTGAATGATTGATATTGTTTTTCAGGGCGTTGTATAGTTGTTGATCCGTGAAGCTCCCAATTCCAGTTTCCACGTCAGGCGTGAGGTTTGGCGTATGGATCGTGCCAAATGGAAGTTTGAATTCATAACCTCCTATCATGGGTGTTCTGGCTCCTTCTTTTAACAGTTTCTCAGGCATGTGACAAGTGTAGCAGTGAGCAACCGAGTTGGCCAGGTACTTTCCACGCGCGATAATCGCGGAGTCCGAACTTGATCTAAATGTCACTGAGCGAGGTTCGAACTTCTGCTCGTATGTCATTTGAACGTACAAAAGGAAAATGGAGATAATGGCACATATTATGCCGACGACTTTCAGTGTTGTTTTCATTTGATAATTGAAAACCCGAAATTCGGTAAACAGAATTTTTAAAAAAGTTCTACATTACGCCATTTTTTGGCCAAATGCGATACGCTGAATAAATCCTTGAGAGAATGCAATATCAGGTTTCTATTTTGAAGTATATGATCTACGGTGCCGTTGAATTAGGAGCTGACTTCAATGAGCTTTGCAGGAGAATCAACATTACGCCGGAAGAATTGAATGACGGAGAAGGCTATATCAAGTGGGAGCCAGGGGCGTCAAAGGACTTCTGGGTTCATGCTGTGGAACTTACGAATGACCCGTGTGTTGGATTGAAAATCGGCGCACTACGGATAAACTATTTCGGCTTTGGTCTGGTCGGCATGCTGCTTAATTCCAGTAGAACAGTGCGCGAAGCGCTTGAAACCATCTGTAAATACAACGATACTCTCACCCAAGTGTATACCTACAGCCTGGAGTTTGATGGAGACAAAGCGAACTTTCATTTCAACCCTCATCCCATTTGGGAGGAAACGAGCCCGGAAGGCGCAAGGCAATCCGCTGATGTATTTGCCGCCAGTGTTGTGCGGGGAATTCGGGAGTCTACGAAGAAAAATATTTCACCAATTCAATGTAAGTTTAGACATCGCGTGAGACATCTCCAGGAGTATCACCGCATTTTCAAAACCGATTTGCTATTCAACGCTAACACCAACTGCCTTGTCTTTTCAAAAGACGATTTGAATGAACCTGGTATTGGTCATGATGAGTCTTTACATGCAACCTTTAATAGCCTGGTGTCTCAAAAGCAAAAACAATTGAAAGGCCTGCAAACCTTGGCCGAGCAAGTAACGGCTTTACTTCTCTCGAAGTTTAACGGTCACGCCATTCACCTTGATATTGCCGCGTCGCATTTCAATATGAGTTCCAGGACGTTCCAAAGAAAGCTCGCAGAGGAAAGCACGAATTACCGTGAAATCAGCAACCGACTGAGAAAACAACTTGCTCAGGACCTGATTGTGCATAGCAAGAATAAAAAACATGAGATAGCCAGCATCCTTGGATTTGCTGATACCAGATCCCTTAACCGCGCCATCAATAGCTGGAGCGACACCAAATAATCAATGATCGATCATGTTATTGAAATTTTGTCGGGATTAAGGACGTCACTTCCCAACCTCAAATGTGTCTTCTTCTGATGTCTAAAGATCCCGCTTTTTTCTGGTTGCGAGTTATCAATCACATTATGGTAGATAACGATTGAGCCAAGCAAACTTCGAGTGTACAATATTTTTTTGAAATGAATGCGAATGGAATAGTCTCTCTCGTTGAAGTCAGAAAGACTCGCCAGAAAGTGCATGTGAAATGCAAGTTCTGGACCCCGACAGACATGTCATCTGGTTTGGCACCGACCCAAACACAAAGAGCCATATGCCAAAGGCCGTCCACTCTTCACGAACCACTCATCACCTCCACCACTCCCAATCCGTTGGCTTTTAAATTAGACGAATGCGATCTCTCTTTGATTCCGTTAACTTTTACACCAATAACGATCGCATCAAATTTCTTTGGCAAGAGTATTTCCGTTTGGTAGTTGTATCGTTTGCCCGGTGCACCTGAGATGAATTCAGCGCTAGAAACCACAGAAGTCTTTTCCTTTGCTAACGGAAATACCACGATGATCGTAAGCCTATAGCTATCGATTCTCAATCTGTCAGGGAAGGAAGTTTGGCCGGTGCATGATAACTTAAGAACGTTCTTCTTTTTATCTTTCACAGCGGTCACGTACAACGCTGCTATGCTTCCCAGCGAATGTTTGGAATGAAACTCAAAGCCTTTGAGAAATGTATAATCGATAGGCTTTCCGGCAGTCAGTGTTTTTTTAAATAGCGCTACCAGCCTGCTCCATGCTGTGCCGTCCTTGATAGTAGCACGATAAGGTTCAAAAGCATCCTTGATGATCTTCGCGTACCGATTCGCCTTAACCAAAGTTTTTCCAGATCGCTTGAATGCATCGTTAATTGTAATAGGTGTATGTGTACCGCGTTTCATGCGAACATGCTCACCATAGGCTTTGCTCTGCACAAACGTGAAATCCTGAAGCGTGCCCTGAAATTTTATCAACGATGGACTTACTTTTGCCATGTGTTTTTCGTACAATTATGGATTCCCGCAAAGATATACGGTTACATTATTCATGCATCATATCTCTGTAATTGTTTACGTGACATTTCAGCGACATTACAGTGACCTTATAGCGACTTTATAGCGATTGTTCCCTTGAGT
>CBQWHS010000204.1:0-6921 GCA_967728665.1 uncultured Chryseosolibacter sp.
TGATTTCTAAAGTGAGTTAAATATTTTTGTAACTATTATTTCTTTAAACAGGATTTATTAATGTATGATGTAGTGATTATTGGAAGCGGCCTCGGCGGTTTGGCCTGCGGAACAATCCTTGCAAAGGAAGGTTACAAAGTTCTTATTCTTGAGAAGAACAAACAGATCGGCGGTGCGTTGCAAACTTTCGTTCGTGATCGTGTAATTTTTGATTCCGGTGTTCATTATGTCGGTGGACTTGATAAAGGTCAGAATCTTTATCAATTGTTTAAGTATCTCGGCATCATGGACAAGCTTAAGATCCGCAAAATGGATGAAGATGTTGTTGATGCTTTGATGTTTGATGACGATCCAACAGTGTACAAATACGCTCAGGGCTATGATCGCTTCATCAAAACACTGAGTGATGAATTTCCAGGTGAAGAAAATGCCATTCAGCAATATTGCGATAAGATCCGTGAGGTATGTTCAAAATTTCCATTGTACAACTTGCGTACCGGAGATTATTTTGAAAAGATGGGTGTGCTTGAAGTGGACACGCAAACTTTCATTGATTCTTTAACAACCAACAAGAAGCTTCGGAATGTTTTGGCAGGAACAAACTTGCTTTACGCAGGAGAACCGTATAAGACTCCATTTTATGTTCACGCACTTGTAGTAAATAGTTATATCGAAAGCTCATGGCGATTTATTAATGGCGGATCGCAGATAGCGAAATACCTGTTGCGCGAAATTGTATCGCGAGGTGGAGAATTCCGAAAGCATACCAAGATTGTTAAGCTTCACGAAGAAGATCAAAAGATTCAGTACGCAGAATCCGACACAGGTGAAAAATTTTATGGCAAGACGTTCATCTCGAATGTTCATCCGTTGAAGACGATGGAGATGACGGATAGTGACCTCATCAAAAAAGCGTTCCGCAGCAGACTGAAGACTCTTGAAAGTTCGATTTCGACTTTCTTCGTGAACGTTGTCTTGCACAAAGACAAGATCAAATACTTCAATCATAACTATTATTATTTTAAGCAAGAGGATGCATGGTGCAATATGACCTACAACGAGGACACATGGCCGCAAGGATATGCCTTGTTCAGCACCGCTTCGTCCAGATCAACGGAATTTGCCGATGGTGTCACGCTTATGGCTTATATGCGATTTGAGGAAGTGAAGCAATGGGAAAATACATTTAACACGGTTTCAAATGAAGTAAGTCGGGGAAAGGATTACGAAGAATTCAAAAGGCGAAAAGCCGAGAAAATTTTTGATATGGTGGAAGTCCGGTTTCCGGGTTTTAAAGCGGCTATAAAATCATATTACACAGCAACTCCACTCTCCATGCGCGATTACATAGGCACTGATGATGGTTCGCTGTATGGAATCATAAAAGATTATCGCGAACCTATGAGAACTTTTATTTCGCCACGCACGAAAATTCCAAACTTGCTGTTAACCGGGCAAAACCTGAACCTTCATGGAGTGCTGGGCGTTACTGTTAGCGCGGTGCTCACTTGCTCCCAAATGTTGGGCAGCGACTACATTGTTGAAAAGATTAGGAACAGCTAAATTTAATGAGGAAGGTTTTTAAATTTTTTGCGTGGCTGTTTTTAAGCATACTACTTTTGCTGCTGGTGGTTGTTGTTTATGTAAGAAGCGTTGCTGAGATTGATGAACCGCAAGTATCAGCACAAAGATCCTCACCCGAAGTAGAGCAACATGGTGGCCTTGCGAAAATCGGAAACAGTTGGTTTCGAAAAAGCGAAAGCGGGCTCTTTGAAATGTATGTCGAAGGGGCTCCGTATGAAAGGGGAGAAGCTATTGGAAAATTATCGAAAGAACTGATTCAGTACCAGGAGGAAGTTTTTAATAATCAGATTCATCAACTTGTACCCTCCGAGTCATATTTAAATCTTTTGAAGTATTTAGTTTGGTGGTTCAATCGCAACCTCGATGAAAATGTTCCGGAAGAATATCGCCAGGAAATATTTGGTGTGTCACGAGTGGCATCGCATGACTTTGACTACATCGCTCCGGCCTACCAGAGAATTCTGAACTATCATGCAGCACACGATATTGGACATGCCCTGCAAAATATGTCACTCGTAGCATGCACGGCTTTTGCAACGTGGAATTCCGCTTCCGCAGACAGCTCACTTATCATCGGACGGAATTTTGATTTTTATGTCGGTGATGATTTTGCGAAAAATAAGATTGTAGCGTTCTATGCTCCCGAAAAGGGTCATCGTTTTATGATGGTAACTTTTGGAGGAATGACTGGAGTGTTATCAGGAATGAACGATCAGGGGCTGACGGTAACATTGAATGCAGCCAAATCGGAAATTCCATCAGCGTCTGCTACTCCTGTTTCGCTAGTTGCGCGGGAGATCTTGCAGTATGCGTCCACTATCGATGAGGCATACAAAATTGCAAAGAGACGTAAAATGTTTGTTGCTGAATCGTTCCTGATCGGTTCTTCAAAAGATAGACGCGCAGCGATCATAGAGAAAACACCTGACGCCATTGATATTTATGAATCAGGCGAAGACTATATCATTGGAACTAATCATTTCCAAAGCAAGACCCTTGGTTCAACACCGTTAAACAAAGAGCACATGCAAAAGAGCGCCTCCGTTTATCGTTACCAACGTGTAGATGAATTATTAAGCAGGAAAAAAAATACTATTCAGAATACAGCAGCAATCCTCCGAAACCAACTTGGACTTGGCGATTCATTTGTCGGCAGGGGAAATGAGAAATCCATCAATCAACTCATCGCACATCATGGGATTATTTTCCAACCTGAAAAAAGACTTGTCTGGATTTCCACGGCACCGTTTCAACTCGGTAAATTTGTTTGCTATGATTTGAATAAGGTATTCGCAGACAGTATGAAAGTTAATCATGAACTAGAAGAAGCTAATCTTGCCATTGCACCGGATTCATTTCTGTTGACAAGGGAATTCAACAATGCAATGAAGTTTAATGCGTTTCGGTTCCCTTTTCAGTCGAGAAAAAACTTAATCCCTGATAGTATGGTCTCGTGGAATCCCGGATCTTATCTTTCATACATGTTGGCTGGAGATTACTGCTACGAGAACAAACAATTCGATAAGGCCCAATCCTTTTATGCTGAAGGTTTGAAAAAGGAAGTTGCCACAGAGCAGGAGCGCCAACACATGAGCAAGCGCATGGAAGACTGTAGAAATAGATTTGGACAGTGATAATTGGTACAGGTATCGATATTGTGGACGTTGCAAGAATTCATCAAAAACTGTTGAAAGAAAATGGCTTTAAGGAGAAGGTATTTTCACCAAATGAAATTCAGTATTGTGAGAATGCAGCCCATCCAGCCGAACATTATGCAGCAAGATTTGCAGTGAAGGAGGCCTTTTTAAAATCGACAGGCTTGGGAATGAATCTCACTTTTGATTTATTTGAAATTGAAGTCGTATCTGCAGAAAGTGGAAAGCCAAGCTTGAATCTGACCGGGCACGTCCAAAGGGTCGCGCAAACAAACGGTTGGAATAAATTTCATATATCACTGTCCCATGTTCAGGCATTGGCTTGTGCAGTCGTAATTATCGAAAGTTGAAATGATTCCCGTAATAGAAACAAAATCAGCGAAAGAAATTTTAGATTTTCAATTTTCGAAGATCACCGAGTTGATTTCTTATGCTCAGGCGCATTCTCCGTTTTATAAACGTTTGATCGGCCATGTGAAAATAAAATCGTGGACCGATTTTCAACAACTTCCGACCACTTCAAAAGACGATCTTCAATCGAATAATTGGGATTTTCTTTGTGTTGACCGAAAAAAAATAATTGAATACACAAGCACATCGGGAACACTTGGAAAGCCAGTCATAATCGGTTTGACTGAGAGCGATTTACAGCGTCTGGCGTATAACGAATATATTTCTTTCACTTGCGCAGACGGACTGCGAACAGATCTCTATCAGCTGATGCTTACGTTGGATCGTCAATTCATGGCTGGCATTGCATACTATGAAGGAATTCGAAAATTGGGCGCGGGTCTTATCCGTGTAGGTCCGGGGCTCCCGGCCATGCAGTGGGAAACAATTGAGCGCTTAAAACCGACTGTGTTGGTTGCTGTTCCTTCCTTCATTGTTAAACTCATCGACTTCGCACAGACGAAGGGAATTGCCCTGAATAATTCTTCCGTTAAAAAAATTGTGTGCATAGGTGAAGGTTTGCGCACTGCCGATTTTCAATTGAATACTCTATCACGCAGGATTGTTGATGCGTGGGACGTGAAGCTTTATGGAACGTATGCTTCAACGGAAATGCAGACAGCGTTTACAGAATGTTCACATGCTGTTGGCGGACATTCACACCCTGAACTGATTTTTGTTGAGTTACTCGATGATGATGGAAATCCTGTAAAATCGGGCGATGCCGGCGAAGTAACGATATCAACGCTTGGAGTTCACGGCATGCCATTGATTCGATACAGAACCGGTGACATTTGCCATGCGCATGTTGAGCCATGTGGCTGCGGTCGGAATACGCTTCGACTTGGGCCGGTGGTGGGAAGAAAACAGCAAATGATAAAGTTCAAAGGAACAACGTTGTATCCGCCAGCGGTGTTTGAGATCTTACACCAAAATGTATTTGTACGCGATTATGTCGTCGAAGCTTTCACAGGGCATTTGGGCACAGACGAATTAAAAATATACGTAAGTATTTCTGATCACGAGCAATCGGAAGCTGAAAAGTCTTTATCAGGATCGTTTCAATCGCGACTGCGTGTTCTTCCGGACTTCAAATTCATTCCTCAGAAAGAGGTCGAGCAACTTCAACAAGATGGAGGAAGAAAAATCCGGAAGTTCATTGATAATCGCGAAAAGCAATTTTCATAAAAACAAAAAGGCATAAGATTTCTCCTATGCCTTTCGTCCTCTGTTAGCTCTACAGTATTCGAAGTTACTAATTAATTATCCAAGATCTTTCTCCAACTTTTCCACTTTTGCTTGCGCTTCACTCTTGCCTAGAGAAAGGGCCATTTTGTAGAGCTCCAATGCTTCACGCTGAGTGTCTTTCTTTTTACGCGGAGCGAATTTGGTACGGCTGGCGGCACGTTCCAATGCCATTGCCTGTTTGAAGTATGCTTCAGCTTGATCATTTTTCGCCTGCACATTCATTTCCTGAACACGAGATTCAAGTGATGCCAGATTTTCTTCGCGGACTTTAATCGTTTCTGAGTTTACGCTGATCAGAGAATCGCGTTGGCTAACCGTGCGTGACAGCGATGCGTTTTCAGAACGGACTTTTTGAACTTCTTGTTCAAGAACAGCAAGCTGTTGACTGCGTGCTTCAAGGTCTGCCTTCAATCTCTTGATTGTTCCAGCGTAAATTCTTGAATTTTTAGCTGACTTCTCAAGTTGAGCAAGTTTCGCCTGCGTTTCTTTGATGTAAGAGCTGATACCCGCCAAGCGTTCTTTGTAATTCTTGTATGAAGTACCCTCCACCATGTCCGTGCGCAATAGTTGGCGACTTGCATCGATCGAGTCGATCAGTACTCCAACATCTTGTAATGTTGCGGCCGTTTCTTTGCTTGTTTCTAATTCTGTTTTCAGAGAATCAATTTCGGTTTGCAGAGCACGTTCTTTCTCTTCATTTCTGCAACCCCACATCATGCTAATGACAATTAAACCAAGGATGAATTTCTTAATCATATTTTCAGTGTTTTGTTTCTGCATTAAATCAAATCTGATGTCAAATGGAGCGGCCAATGGCTTGAAACGCCGAAATGTATTTATGGAGCACAAGCGAACAGAAACTGCCGACGAAATTTTTCAAAAACAAGCAGCCAGTATCTAATCTACCGGCTGAGTGTTGAATAATTCCACACCTTGGGTATAAAAAAAGCCGGTCTTCACCAGCCTTTCTCATCACATAAATCCTCTTACGAAATTATTTCTTTGTCTTTGATCTGATAAACTGTCCAATCTCTTTTCCAGCCTTCGCATAAGCCTCCTGAAGACGTGCGCCAGTTTCAAAGTCGAAGCCCATGGCATCTCGTCCTGGAGAATTCTTTACAGTAATTTTTGCGAGCACTTTGCTTTTATTGGATGAATCAACGATCCACGCTTCGCCATCGATGAAAGCAGGATAGCGCATTACACCAACATTGAATCCAGGCTCGGTGCGTGTTGTTTTGAATATTAAAGTGTAGGGAGATTTTTCATCTACCGAACTCATTTCTGAATGTTTTGCAAACAATTCGCGAAACTGTGGTTCAAATCGATTCTTGCGGTCTGCAACCCATGACTGTTCCCACTTATCGCCACGACCAGCTTCTTTCGCGTTAAACTTCGCTTTCTTTTCTGTGATGTAATCCGATTCTTTTTGGTTCTTGCCGATCGTCATGTCATCGTAAGTGAATTCTGTAGAGATGCCCGACAAACCTTTCAAGGGACTTAAATCGCCTTCGATTAATTTGAGTTTCTGAGCGCTAGCCGAGAAGGTCAGTGCAACAATAGCCAGAAGCATAATTTTTTTCATAATTCTTTGTTGTTTTAGCGTGCATAAAAATATGACAAAAACCGTTTGTTTGTCATCGGTTTGTTAAACATCTGGCCATTTCTTATCATAGCCGGTGGAATTCTATTTCTTGTATTTAAACTCAGAAGGAAGAAACATCTTTCGATCGAAACTAAGTCACCATTATGAATCGTAACCTTTTCTCTTGTCTCATTGCCCTGCTTTCATTTTCGGCGTTTGGGCAGTTTAAGAATATTAAACTCGATGCTCAAACTGAAGGCGATTATATATGTGAGCCCAGCATTGCCATCAACCCGAGAAACCCACTGAACATCGTTGCTGCCTCTGTGCTAAATAATATTTATGTGACCAAAGATGGAGGTGCAACCTGGCAGAAAAAGAAAGTGACTTCAACCATGG
>CBQWHS010000205.1:0-6919 GCA_967728665.1 uncultured Chryseosolibacter sp.
TTGAATGACTTGATGACACTTTCATGTTCGAATACTTCGCTCGCAAATTCTTTTTCGTTGAATTGCTCATTCTTCTTAAAATAATCCAATGAACGATTCAGGTAATCGATTTGGTCTGCTTTCGAAACCTCGAATTCTTCATCGAGTCGTTCGGTTACAAAGTTCTTAGCAAGACTTAGATAATTTTTTGTCTGGAAGTAATTGTCACTGACTGGTTTTAATTTTAAAAACTCATCTTTCCAATATTGGGCTTCCGTGTTGTTACTATTATCGATAACGCAAACCTTGAATCCATCTTCTTCTTCAACGTTAAAGATCAGACATCCCTTATCCATTTTTTTGATGTTCACTCCATCATCAAAATTTACGGTCAGCTGAGTCTTTTTATCGGTGATTGTGAGAAATGTGTCTTTGTTTTCAGACTTAAAAATTCCTATCGCATCAACAATCTCATTCTGGATATTGCATTCTTCAAAATACACAACGTACAGCTCGCCCGACTTTATTTTTGGATGGCTGGAATACTCGTACAGGATGTTTGCGATGTCTTTGCTTTTCTTAATAAATCCGCGTGTAGATTTAAACAAGTCCAGCGCAATCGTATAGATCTCATTTAGATCAAGGGAAGAAACATGGTGGAAATTATAATAGGCAGGATCTTTAAAGCCAGATAGAAAAAATGTTTTCAAGTGTTGCAGCAGGTCAGGTTGACCATCGAGTTCAATAAGTTCATCCGACAAGGCCACGCCATCTTCCAACAGTTTGTTGCCAACGCGATGTAATATCAACTTGCGAATTTCGGCATTGGAAAAATCTTGCATAGGGATAGATTATTCCGCAAGTATACGATATACAGTTTTAAAGCCGAAGACTGGGCAATAAAAAAGCCGCCTGAGACACTGGCGACTTTCTTTTTGTTGTTGATCATTAATTGATATCGATGAATTTAATCTCTCTTTGGCCTATCTTTCAATTGCGTCTTTTCAATGTAGACTTTCTTGCCTTCATCGCTAATGTAATAGTATTTAGAGTGGCGATCGATATAAATATTCTGTCCGTTTGGTCCCATTTTTCCTGAGTAGAACTGGTCATTAATCTCTGCTTTGGCATTGCCTGCAGCTTCAGAGATTTTATCACCGACTTTCTCTGCGCCATCTTTTATATCACGCTTGGTATCGTTCGTTGCGTCCCTGGCATTTTCGTCTGCACGTTCAACTGCGTTGTCAACATCGCGGTCGGTTTTGTTGATGTCTTCGTTAGCATCCGTGCGATCATCTTTTCCGTTGTTGTTTAAATCAGTGTCGCGATCGCTGCGATAGGAGTCGCTGCCATTGCCTTTCTTATATCCATACAACTCGACTTGTGCTTTCTCACCGCGATAATTTGGCAGCGTCTTATACGTGAAAGAAACTTTTTCTATTTCCTTGTTATCACCTTTTAACTCAATAGTTTTTGATTCTCCCCACGCCTCAATTTCGCTGCTAACATCGATGTCTTCCGTTTCACCAGACTCGTATATCACTTGCAACTTTTCTATGTTGATCGGCGCATCTGTAACACGAAGTTTTAATTGTGAAAATCGATCAGCTCCCCAAACTAACAGCGACTCATTCTGCATTTTAAAGTTGGCTGTAACTTCACCTATTTTATGCCAACCCGGTTCATTACTTACCATCACTGCTGGCTTTTGGCCAAAGGTATTCTGGAGCGTTGCGGCCAGCAGTACGGAAGAAGCAACAATTAGTGTTTTCATAATTTTTTGATAAATCAAAGTTAAATTAGCGTGCCATCGCATATTTCCGAATTAAGCAAGCTGGTATTGAATTTGTTTTAATGTTTATTATGAGATTCTTGTCGCTGCTATTTTTAATTGGTTTTTTATCGAACGCTGTTGCCCAACAGAAATCTTCAATCAAATCCATTGAGTTTTCAAAGGTCAGCAGGGGATATGAACAGCGTGTCAACATCACAGCCGACAGCCTTCATGTTTGGATAGATGATCATCGTTCGGGAAGAACTCCCGTTATCGAGAAGAAACTAGTTACGGCTGATGATTGGACTTCGCTTTTATCTACAGCCAACAGTATTGATCTAAAACAATTTTCTACACTGCCGTCTCCCACAATGAAGCGCGCAGTTGACGCAGCCATGCACAGTACGATTACAATTGTAACCACGGATGGATCATCATATAGTCATGGATTTGATGATGAGAACCCGCATGTCCAGATTCTTCCTTTGCTAAAGAAAATCACTGCCATCAGCAGAATAGACAAACGTTAAATGTGTTCCCGTTGTAATGCTGAATAAGGCAGAGAAGATTGGTGATGGAAAAAGCTTTCATTTCGCAATGATTGATCAGCCAAACAACGGCAGTTGTTGTGTTAACGAATAGTTTGATTGGAAAATCTTCTTTCTGCTAATTGTCTGAGTGATGTGATATAATCTGGATTCCTTCTGACGTGACATAACAATGATTTCAGTTTTGCCAGCATGTTTAAGGAATAAATCACGGACAAGGCGAGGAGAGTTGTTATCCTGTGAAAGATGAGACAAGAAGAGGTGACTTAGAAATTCAGACTTGTGATTGATAAAAAGATTCAACGCCTGTTCATTGGAGAGGTGCCCGAAGTTTCCACGAATTCTTTCTTTCAAATGATAGGGATAGCTCCCGCGAAGCAACATGTCTTCATCGTAATTTGACTCCAGGAATACGGCATTACATCGCTTGAAGTTTGCGACAACATGATCGCATGCAGATCCGATATCTGTGAAAACGCCAATGCAGATGTTATTGATCTCAACGATAAAACTGTGCGGATCAATTGCGTCATGGTTTTTTGGAAAGGCAGTGACTTTGAAGTTGCCAATCGTGATGGCTTCGTAAGTATAAAAGCTTCTGAGCAGATGCTCGTTGATTTCCAGGCGCCCGGCGTTTAAAGTTTTTGCTGTGATGAAAACCGGAATGTTATATTTGCGCGACAACGCTGAAACCCCATGCGTGTGATCTCCGTGTTCATGTGAGATAAAAATGGCCTTTAGTTTTCTGGCAGCCAGGCCCAATCGTTTCAATCTTTTTTCGGTCTCGCGGCGCGAAATGCCCGCGTCAATCAAAATTCCTTCATCGGGGGTGCCAACGAAATAGGCGTTGCCGTTGCTACCGGAATTTAGAGATGAGACGAAAACTGACATACTGCTGGCAAGGTATTCCGTTTCTTCTAAATTTTGATTGCCTCCATCCAAAAAATAAACGGCCTGTTTTGGTTTTGACAGCCGATGTCTCAAATCTCAACTCAAAGAATTTTCGTCTGCCCTTTTGCTCAAACTCTCGCAATGGCGTGAAATTTTATGTTTCCAGGCGATTCGTGATGTAATGAAAGTGACGTTTGAAAGAATTAAGAATTGGCTGATCCGGATAATGCCGGTCATAGCAAGTTTAACCAGGAAATTATTTGAACAACTGAAAATTCTGATCCAGAAATTTTTGGATTGGTTTGTCGAAAAAAGCCATCAACTCATTTTATTTTTTAAAAACAACCGTAGAGCCAGAATTGGTCTGATTGCCATTGTCGTTCCGACAATTGTTTTGATCGCGTTGTTTGCCTTTGTGGTATTTGAGACTCCTGACAAGCAGACGCTAACATCCTTTCGTAATCCTGTGCCTTCCGAAGTATATACCAATGATGGAGTGTTAATTGGTCGATACTTTATCCAGGATCGTAAGCCGGTAGCGTATGAAGAAATTTCTCCGTGGGTAATCAAGGCCGTGATTGCGACAGAAGATGCGCGCTTCTTTAAACATCACGGAGTTGATATCAGAAGCCTTGGTCGGGTCATAATCAAAACACTTTTGCTTCAGGATGAATCTTCAGGAGGTGGAAGCACAGTGACACAGCAATTGGCAAAGAACGTTTTTCCCCGAAAAAATTATTGGATGTTATCCATGGTCGTAAATAAATTACGTGAGGCGATGATTGCCACTCGCCTGGAAGGGATTTATTCAAAGCGTGAAATTTTGACCCTTTATCTCAACACAATTCCATTCGGTGACAATGTTTACGGAATTCAAGCTGCAGCTCAACGATTTTTTTCAACAGATGCCGGAAAGCTTACGCCCGAACAGGCAGCCGTGTTAGTCGGAATGTTAAAGGCTACTCATAATTACAATCCCAGAATTTTCCCAAAGAGCTCACTTGTGCGGAGAAATGTTGTATTGAGTCAAATGAAAAAGTATCATTTTCTCACAAATGAAGAGTGCGATAAATTTCTGAGTGCCGCATTGAGTTTAAAACTTGGTGAAATAAAAACAGAGCAAGTCATTTCTCCTTACTTCCGTGACTTCCTTAAGAATGAATTGGTAAAATGGTGCGAGTCTCATAAAAAATCAGACGGATCAAATTACAATCTCTATACCGACGGTTTGAAAATCAAAACTACATTGGATTCTAAACTGCAGACATACGCAGAAAGCGCTGTTGCAAAACAAATGAGCGAGTTGCAGCAGCAGTTCTTTAATCATTGGGGCAAGAACAAGCCATGGGGCGATAACGACCAAGTTATCTTTGATGCTGTGAAGCGCACAACACGATACAAGACTTTGAAGCAACAAGGTTTGTCGGATGAACAAATCATTCGCGAGTTGAGGAAGAAGGTTTCCACGAAGGTCTTTACCTGGAAAGGAGCAAAACAAAAAAAGATAAGTCCTATCGATTCGATCATCCATCATATGCAATATCTCAACGCTGGTTTTCTCGCCATGGAACCTGGCACTGGCAATGTCAAAGCATGGGTAGGAGGTATCTCGCATGATTTCTTCCAATACGATCACGTGAAGACATCGACAAAACGGCAAGTAGGTTCGATCTTCAAACCGATTGTTTATGCGATGGCGATTGAACAAGGAATTCAACCCTGCGAATTAATTTCTGCATCACAACAAACGTACATTGACAAAGAAGGAGTGGAGTGGACTCCGCGTAACACACAGTATGATTACGCGGTGCAGTATTCGATGCGTGGCGGACTGGCTTATTCTGTGAACACTGTGGCGGTGAAATTGATCAACCGCGCGGGAATTGACAATACGATCAAGCTCGCAAGAAGCATGGGGATTCAAAGCGAAATTCCGGATGTGCCTTCCATTGCGCTGGGCTCAACGTCCATTTCTTTGCTGGAGATGACCACAGCATATTCATGTTTGGCACACGAAGGAATTCCAAATGAACCGACATTCATTGCATCGATCCAGGATAGAGAGGGAAATATTTTTAAAATAAAGAGAGAAAAAAATCGAGCGCGGATCATCTCTCAAGAAACAGCACAGCTCGTGAGACAACTGATGCAAACCGTTGTGCAGGAAGGAACGGCTGCGAGATTGAGATATAAGTATGGAGTCTACAACGATGTTGCTGGAAAAACAGGAACCACACAAGCAAATGCCGATGGTTGGTTTATGGCGATTACTCCAAAACTTGTGATGGGAACCTGGGTTGGTGCTGATGATCCGCGGATCAGATTCAGGAGTACACGACTTGGTGAAGGTTCAAATACAGCATTGCCTATCGTTGGATATTTTTTGAACGCAGTTGATCAAGACAAGAAGTTCAGCGCAATAGCAGACGCGAAGTTCAAGCCATTGCCAAACGAGCTTCGAAGAAAACTTAATTGCGATTTGTACGAACTTGATGATAATCTTTGGTCGCAGATTGAAAAGACAGTCCATCAACGTGATTCGATTATTCAGGCAGATACGCTTGCACCACCGCCTCCTGAAACTTTTCTACAAACGTTGTATCAACGAAAAGTAAGAATTCAGACGAGGCAGGCAGTCGCAGAGGCTGATTTTTAAAAATGCAAATCAATTCCGGCGTTTAGATAAAATTTTTTTTTCTCCGATCCGTGAGAGGTGACGTTGTCAATGTATTCGACCACTCTATTTTTTTTGACATTGTCCCTAAACGCAAACCATAACGTCGGAACATTTCATCCCGACAGGATGATGGAAAGAACTTTGAATTGTAGGATACCAGTATCAGGTTCCTCCCTGGGACCAAGTCGACAATTTAATGCCTGGTATTGGATTGCATCACTCCGCTAATAATTAGTTTTATAAAGTGTTTACTGATTTTGGCCAGAGGAAAATCTTTTCTACTTTTCGCGAAAGGTGACCGTTCTATCATTTTGAAAACTATTTAACACAATAAAATCATGACGCCTGCAAAAGCTTACGCAGCCTATTCGTCGACAACTGAACTTGCTCCCTGGAATTTTGAACGCAGAGAAGTTGGACCTCGCGATGTGCAATTCGACATTCAATTTTGTGGCGTCTGTCATTCAGACTTGCACCAGATCAGGAACGAATGGTTTCCTGGAATTTTTCCTATGGTGCCTGGTCACGAGATCGTCGGCCGAGTGACCAAAATTGGAAGTGCTGTGACCAAGTTCAAAGTTGGCGATATTGCTGCAGTAGGTTGTATGGTTGACTCCTGCAGAACGTGCGGCAACTGCCAACAAGGACTTGAACAATATTGCGATAAAGGCGCGGTCGGTACTTACAATTCGAGAGGCAAAGATGGAGAGCCTACTTATGGAGGATACTCGAATAAGATTGTTGTTGATGAAGATTTTGTTCTTCACGTTTCGGAAAAATTATCGTTGGCTGCTGTTGCACCACTGCTTTGTGCGGGCATTACCACATACTCGCCGTTGCGTCATTGGAAAGTTGGCAGAGGCCATAAACTTGCCGTGGTCGGGCTGGGAGGCCTTGGTCACATGGCTGTAAAGTTTGGCGTAAGCTTCGGAGCTGAAGTCACAGTGTTAAGTACCTCTCCAAAAAAAGAAGCCGATGCAAAAAAACTTGGTGCGCATAAATTTTTAGTAACGTCTGATGCAAAACAAGTACGCGCTATGCGTGGATATT
>CBQWHS010000206.1:0-6918 GCA_967728665.1 uncultured Chryseosolibacter sp.
GGGCGACAGCATATTTTTTCCA
The DNA here is from genome assembly GCA_967728665.1 of uncultured Chryseosolibacter sp. GTDB lineage: Bacteria > Bacteroidota > Bacteroidia > Cytophagales > Cyclobacteriaceae > Chryseosolibacter. The sequence continues at coordinate 23 of CBQWHS010000206.1, forward strand.
ACACTTAAGACCTTGGCAACTGCTCCAGAATACACATACAACAATTTTGTTGACTCGGAAGATGTCCAAAAGTTATTCAGCAAATCGTCAGGCAAAGATTTAAAACCGTTGTTTGATTTTTATCTGCGTACAACAAACGTTCTTGAAATAAATGTCTCGCAAACGGGCCTCGAAGAATATGCAATTCAATCCAAAAATTCTCCAATGACATTGCCACTCCACGTGACCACTGACAAAGGAGAAACGAGGATCACACTGGAACCCAATAAACGCATTGTGATAAAAAGTAAAACCGTTCCATCCATTGATCCGCATGGTAACTATTTAAAGCGAGTCACCATCAATTAACCGGACGATTTAACCGAAAGTTTTGTATTTGGTGATCGATTGAAAATCAGAGTTAGTGTTTATCGATACAGTTCCGGCGTTACGTATGTCAATACCGGTGTCCTTGAGTGATTGACAACATCTTCCGCAATGCTGCCCACCAGAACGTGAGCAAAACCGGTTCTGCCATGTGTTGCCATGGCGATGAGATCGGCATTAATTCCTGCTGCGAAATGTAAGATGCCCTCTTCCTCGGTCCTGTCACTGAATACATTCATGGTGAAATTTTGAATGTTAAGTTTTCGGGCAAACTCCTTCATTACTCTTCGGCTTTCATAATCAGATTGAAAGTTCATGGGTGTATTGATCCTGACAAGGTGAATGGTGGCATTATACATTTCCTGCGCATTCTTAACAACTTGAGCAAACTCCTTCTCTGTCTGGTTTAAACTACTGGCATAGACAATATTCGCAAAGTCTTTGCCGGAAGGTTTTTCGTGCACTGTTAGCACCGGACATTTCGCATGACGTACAACTTTTTCTGTGTTTGAACCAACGATCATTTCTTCATACTTTGAATGTCCTGAAGTTCCCATCACAACCAGGTCAACTTGATGGTCAGTGATCACCGACCGCATTCCATGAAACGGATTTCCTAACCGGAGCTCACACTTCACAAAAACACCGGCATCTTCTGCATACTTTGCAGCAACCTCGATCTGCTGCTTGCTTCTCTCAATCAACTTAAACGTAAAAAGTCTTTCTTCAACATCATTACCATCAAAAATTTGCCCTTCCACATTGAACGACTCAGATGTTGGCTGTTCAATTATATGTAACAAGATGATTTGACCTTTTGCCTTCCTGGCAATACCAGTAGCAACTTCCAAGGCCCACTCTGCGGGCTTCGAAAAATCTGTGGGAACAAGAATTCTTTTCATATATCTTATTTAGGGTACAATGACGAGTGGCACGTGGATATTGTTAGAGAGTTCGTCAAAAGAGTCTTCATTGGCAGAATTCATCTTCTTACCCATGACCAGGAAGCTTACACCATTCTTTTTGGTAAATTCTTTGACTCTGTTTGCGACAAAACCGACTTCAATTTTAAAACTATACGACACCCCGCTATTGGCGAGAATCTCTTTTTCAAGCAAAGCAAAATTTAGTCTTGCGTTCTCCTCGATTTTCTTTCGCATATCCACAACTTCACCATTATGAGAGTTAAGCAGGCGATACGCGTACAGTATAGTGATGTCGTTGTTCTGTTGCTTTGCCAGCGCTACTGCATACTTCAACACATCCTTCGAGGAATCGGAAAAATCTATCGTACACAAAATCGACTTATTCATTTCCATGGTGGCCGTTTTTCCATTTTAACCCTAACAAACGTAGCAAGACCTTAAGACTAACATTGGGACATTAATCACATAAAGTGCTGATTTTTATCATGTCGCCACGATGCTTAAATTGTGCTTCTTAAGTCAGAAACCAGCATGGATTTTTCAGTAGTCACCAACGAGGCCTATAAAGAGATATTTCAGAGCATGTCTGAAGGAATCATTATGGTTGACGAATCGGGGAAAATTGCAATAGCTAATCCGGTGGCGGAACAGCTTTTTGGCTATGAAACCGATGGCCTTAACGGAATGATGATGGAGAATTTGCTTCCGGAAAGATATCGCAAAGGTCATGTCAACTTCCGACGAGCATTCAATGCTGATCCACATCCCCGGCGCATGGGTTTCGGTCGCGATCTCACGGCCGTACGAAAAGATGGCACCGAGTTCCCTGTGGAAATAAGTTTGAGCTTCACGCAAGTCCAGGGCAAGTTGCTGGTGATGGCATTTATCAGTGACATATCACAGCGGAAGCAAGCTGAAGATGCGTTGAAGCGCAGTGAAGAACAACTTATTGTTTATGCAGCTGAGTTGGAAAAGAAGGTCGAGATTCGAACAGAAGCATTGAACAACACGATATCTAAACTGGAAAATGAAGTTACAGAACGCAAAAAAGCGGAAGAAGAAGCCAGGAAATCGCTTGAACGGGAAAGGGAATTGAACGAACTAAAAACAAAATTCGTTTCCATTGCTTCGCACGAATTCAGAACACCCCTGAGCACTGTGCTCAGCTCTGCCTCACTCATTCAGCAGTATAAGGACAAGAAAGATTTTGAAAAGCAGGAGAAGCACATTGCCCGGATCAAATCTTCTGTTCACCATCTAACGCAGATATTAAACGACTTCCTGTCGCTCGGCAAACTGGAAGAGGGTAAAGTTGACGTGACGATCGAGGTTATCTTGCTTGACAATTTCATGAATGAGATCGCAGAAGAAGTCCAATCGTTCCTAAAGGAAAGACAAAAACTCAACATTCGTACCAATGCTAACATGAAGGAAATAAAATCCGACAGTCGCATTCTGAGAAACATCATGTTCAACCTAATCTCCAATGCGAGTAAATACTCAGAGCCCGGGAAAACGGTACATATTGATTCACACCGAAAAAATGGAAAGATCATCTTCAGTATTCAAGATGAAGGAATTGGCATTCCTGCGCAAGATCAAAAACATTTGTTCGAGCGATTTTACAGGGCGAGCAATGCCGGGAATGTTCAGGGCACAGGTCTTGGATTGAACATTGTGAAACGTTATGTCGAGTTGATTGGAGGCGAAATCTCATATCAGAGTGAATACGGAAAAGGAAGCACATTTTTTATAAGCATACCTGACAATCGATAACATGAAGAAAAAAATACTACTTATTGAGGACAATCCTGAAGTTCGCGACAACACGAATGAGATACTTGAGCTTGCTGGTTACAACGTGGTGACCGCGCCAAATGGAAAGGTAGGTGTTGAACTTGCTCAAAAAGAAACTCCCGACTTGATCATCTGTGATATCATGATGCCTGAACTGGATGGCTATGGCGTATTGCACATTCTAAACAAGAGCACCGAAACTGCCGGCATTCCTTTCATTTTTCTCACCGCCAAAACAGAGAAGATGGATATTCGGAAAGGAATGAACCTCGGTGCTGACGACTACTTGACCAAACCGTTTGATGACACTGATCTATTAAACGCGATTGAAGCGAGATTGAGAAAAGCAGTGATGCAACAACAGCTTTATGAAACCACGCCGGAAGGCCTGGACAATTTTATTACAGATGCAAAAAAGGTCCTCAATCTTAAAGATCTTTGCAAAGACAAGAAAGTAAAAGTTCTAAAAAAGAAAGCCGAACTGTTTTCGGAAGGTGATGCGCCCTCGAATATTTTTTTCCTGAAGTCTGGAAGTATCAAAGTCTATCAATCTCATCCGGATGGAAAAGAATTAATCACTAACATTTACAACGCAAACGACTTCTTCGGATTCGAGCCAATATTGGAAGGCAATAATTACCAGGAATCGGCTGTCGCGATGCAGGACTCAGAAGTGATCACGATCCCAAAGCACGACTTCACAACACTTCTGCAATCGCATCCTGATGTTTCAAAAGGCTTCATCGCATTATTGTGCAAAAAGGTTGCTGAGAAAGAAAAGCAATTGCTTAACCTCGCTTACAACTCAGTGCGGCAACGCACCGCAGATGCATTGTTGAAAGTACGCACCCTTAAAGACAGCGCGGACAACATTCAAATCTCGCGAGAAGACTTGGCAAAAATGGTAGGCACTGCATCGGAATCGGTCATCCGTGTGCTTTCCGATTTTAAGGACGAAGGACTAATTGAAATTGAAGGCGGAAAAATTAAGATCATGCAGCCAGCGAAGCTTGAGAAAGTTGTTCGCTGGAATGTGGCTCGGTAGTTATCGACACAGGACAATGTCGACTACTCCTTCTTGAATTGAAGCTGCCTGTGGAAGGTGAACGAAAAATACTCTGGCTATTAGTAACCCACCCGAAATAATAAACATGCCTGTTGTTAGTCGTTTGCCACTAAGATGGAATCTATTGATTGCCCAGTGGAAAATGGATGTGAATCCCAACATGACAGGAAGTGTTCCTGCACCAAACAACATCATGAATACAACTCCCTCGGTGGGCCCCGCAAGTGTGAGGCAATACGTTAATGCCAGGAAGGAAAGTCCACATGGTAAAAGACCATTGAGAGCGCCAAGAAAGAAAATAGACGAATGATTTTTCGCTTTCAGAATACTGGCGAACATGGTCTTTACAAAAACATTGAACTGTCCTAAGGCTTTTGTCAAGAATGGAATTCGAATCGACAATCCGGTAACGCCAATTATCAAAAGTGCTAATCCAAGCAAAATAGAAATCACGTTTTGATATTTCACCAACGAAACTGCTAATCCAACAAACGCGACAATACCACCCATAATGCCATACGTAATTAATCGCCCGCTATTGTAGATGATGCGATTCAAAATCCACATTGGGGATAAATTTGTCACCGCCATCGCCAACGGGCTGCACATTCCAAAGCAGTGAAAACTTCCGGCAAATCCCAATATCAATGCTGTCCAAATCATTATATAAAAATTACTTCCTCATAGAAATATTCTTTCTTATCCATCGTCCAGGAAAGCTTTGCACGATACATTCCCTTTTGTAATGTTTCGACATTGAACAATTGGATGTTGTTCTCCGATGAATTGATAGAGAACGATTTATCCATTTTTGGATTAGACGGACAAAATAATTTCAATTCACCTTTCTCCATTTGCTGACCGAAAGTTAGCTGCAGGGTAACATTATTGACTTTTGTGATCTTTGGTTTTAAGCCAAGCTTTTCGGTGTTGGCAATTCTAACAATCTGATCCAGGTAAGCCAATTCTTCTTTGTAATATTCCTTTGAAACCAGGCTTATATCCTGCCTTACACAAACTGTAACCAGTGTGCCAATGAACACTGCAAACAAAACGAACGCAACTACAATCCACTTTCCAAAATCCATAACCTTAAATTTTAATTTCTTTTCGCATCGGATGCCTTTGACACAGGACCAATAAACTTCACGCTGGCTGTTTCGATGATCTTATTATTTTGGTAGACAGCCAACTTAACCACAGTCCTGGCATTCGTCACTCTTGATTCCGGTATCCGAATAAAATACACACTCTTTATTAATCCTTCAGCAGGCACTACGATTGCTTTTCCATCAACGTTGACCAGCTCCGCTGTACCTGGCTCTTCAACTTTCAACGTAAGATTCACTTCGCTAAATGTCTTGTTCACAAATTCGATGTTATACAGATTGGTAATAAACCCATCGTTCCGCTGATAGAGCGTTCCCGGAACTTTCAGAACCGTCATCTCGACATCCGAACGTGTGATCAGGGCAAAACTCAAAACGCCAATCAGCGCAAGCAAAACCAAAGAATATCCAATCACTCGTGCGGTAATGATTTTAGAAATTCCATTCTTGATTGAATTGTAGGATGCGAATCGAATCAAACCCTTTGGCTTGCCGATCTTCAGCATCACATCATCACAAGCATCAATGCATGCAGTACAGTTTACACATTCGAGCTGCGTGCCGTTTCGAATATCAATTCCGGTTGGACAAACATGTACACAAAGTTTGCAATCAATACAATCACCGGTTTTCGTTTCCGTTTCCTTCTTCTTTAAGTGTCCTCGCGGTTCGCCTCTCAACCAATCATAGGCAACAACGATGGACTCCTTAGTGAGCAGCACTCCTTGCAGCCTGCCGTATGGACAAACTACAATGCAAGCTTGTTCACGGAATTTTGCATAAACACCATAAAATATTCCTGTGAATGTCACCAGTCCGAAAAAACCTGCAACGTTTTCACTCGGGGAGTGACTTACAATGGAGATTGTTTGTTCAATCCCAATCAGGTAGGCCATCACAGTATGCGCAATTAATACTGATATCAAAATGAACAGAACATGCTTGGAAGTTTTTTTGAATACTTTATCCGCATTCCAAGGTTCTTTCGCCAATCGTCTTTGCGCTGCTGCATCACCTTCAATCAAGTATTCGATTTTCCGGAACACCATCTCCATAAACAATGTCTGTGGACACATCCATCCACACCAAACTCTGCCAAACACAACAGTGAACAGAATAACAAACACAAAGAACGTTATCAGCACAACTGCGAGAAGAAAGAAATCCTGCGGCCAGAATGCCTGTCCAAAAATCACGAACTTTCGTTCGATAACATTAAGCAACAAAAATGGTTGCCCTTGAATTTTTATAAACGGACCTCCAAACAGTAATGATAATAATACTACCGTTACGACAACTCGCCAGTTGTGATATTGGCCTGATGGTTTTTTCGGATAGATCCAAATGCGTTTGCCCTTCTCATCAACCGTTGCGATAGTGTCACGAAATTCTTCGTCATAAGAGAATGAGTCAGAGTTGCTATTTGCTAGCCTTTCTTTTCTGATGTCGTATTTCACGGTCCCTTCCATCCTCCTGTACTATTGTTTTGCTAAAGAGATGCTTGAACGTTGGTGCTGTCGCTTTTGGTAGTCACTTCTTTATATAATTCCCCTTGTGGTGCCTTTCCATTAGCCGGATTTGTTCCCTGAAGACTCAGTACAAAAAATGTCACATCGCGAACCTGTTGAGGAC
>CBQWHS010000207.1:0-6896 GCA_967728665.1 uncultured Chryseosolibacter sp.
TATGACACCGATCAAAAAATAAATCAGTTTTGGGATCGAGCCGAATTTGACTTCTGTATCCGCACCATATTAACTACCCTTTCGAAAATGAAATTTGACGTTATCAAGGACAAAGGGATACCGATATCAGAAGATATATATCTTGAAATTTGGGTTACAGATAGAGGAAGACTTGAAAATTGGACAAATTAATTAACGATTTGCCCGTTCAGCCTGTGATACCTTGGAACTTCGTCAAATCGGTGAAGAAAAGGTTCGATATTCGTCCGCTCCGGTCTACAACTGAATCGCAGTAAATGAGACTTAATTTTATGATTAGGTCTCATTTTTTATTTTATCCAGTCTCAAATACGTCCAAAAAAAGCATAATAAACTTTCCCTTTGATTAGGTTGATGCTCGTTCACTAACAGTTAGTCCAACCGCAGGACATTTACCGGATTGGTTTGGGCTACTCTAGAGGTATGATAGCTAACGGTTAACGCTCCAATTAGCATGACCATCATACCCGGCACAAGAAAAAGCCACAGCGTGATGTCAATATGAAAGGCGTATCCTTCGAGCCACGAACTAATAGCCAGGTAAGACAGCGGCCAGGCAACTAGATTTGCAAAAACAATCAGTAATATAAAATCTTTCAACAGAAGATTGATAATACTGGAAACATCGGCACCCAACACCTTTCGAATGCCCACTTCTTTTGTCCGCTGTACAGCAGTGAAATAAGACAAACTAAATAAACCAAGACAGGCAATGAAAATCGTTATAACCGAAAACACCGTAATCATCCCCGTGAATTGCCAATCTTCTTTGTATTGCTGATTGAAGAAGTCATCCAGGAAAAAAAATGTGAAAGGATTACCCGGATAAAGGCTCTTCCAGTTTTCTTCAACCTGGTTAATAGTACTCTGAAGATCAGCGTTACTGAGCTTAAGGGAAAAGTATCCCCAGGCAGCCGGGTTATAAAAAAAGATGGTAGGATGAAAATCATTCTTAAGTGATTGCTGGTGGTAATTCCTAATCACCCCGATAATTTCGAATACAGTATTGCGTTCCCCCCACAACACATCTTGTCCTATAGCGTCTTGAGCATCTTTAAATTTCAAACGTTCCACAGCGGCTTCATTGATGATGACGGCCGGCCGTTTGAGTTCGCGTGAAAAATTGCGACCAGCAACAAAAGAACTTTGATAAGCAGGCATAAAGTTGTCGTCTATTCCTATAACCCGAAAAAAGTTGTTAAACTCTTCCGTCTTGTCTGCTATTCTGAAGTTCTGAATTCTGCCCACTTCTTCTCCCGGAACTGCGGTCGAAGCCGTGACGTATGAAACTTGCGAGAGTTGCAACAAGCCATTTTTGAAAGGTTCAATATGCGCCATGAAAGTAGAATCCGAGATCTGTTGTGGAGCGGTCACTACCAGGAACTGATCGATTGCAATTCCCAGCTTCTGATGCTGCATGTGTTTGATCTGTTGATAAACTGCCATCGTACTGATGATAAATCCAATCGAAGCACTGAACTGGAAAATCACTAAACCCTTCTTTAGCATCCAGCCAGTGGACGACCTTTTTAGTTTACCCTTTAACACACTCGCAATCGCGAACGAAGAAATGGCTACTACAGGGTAAGTGCCTGTCAATATAATTCCAAACAGCACTATAGCAAGAAGAGTAACCAATACTCTTAAATCCGAAAAAACGGCAAGCGTTAGTGGCTTGCCAACCAATGCTTCTATATATGGTTGAGCAACGAAAATGAGTATAGCTGCCGTAGCAATGGCCATACAGTTGATCAACGTGGTTTCAAAAAAGAATTGCAATGCTATCTGACGTTGGTTGGCGCCGGCAACCTTCCGAATTCCTACTTCTTTCGCGCGGTCCAAAGCGTTGGCTGAAGAAACATTTATGTAATTGATCCACGCGATCAGTATAATGAACATGGCGATAATAATCAGGAAGAAAGTCATCTTGTAGTTACCATTTACCTCCAGTTCACCGACGAGATCGGAGTTCAAATGGATGTCGAGGAGAGGTTGGAGGGTGAGTTCCTCCCAGCTGTTTGTGCTTCGCAATGCATCGCCTTCATACTTTTCAATAAATGCAGGAAGTTTGGCTTGAAGCTCATGAAAATCGGCATCCTCGTTGAGCAATATATACGTATACGTGTTCAGTCGCCCCCAGTCATTCTGCGTCCATCCCCAGGAAAAAGTAGTTGCGTAGGAGACTAAAAAATCAAATTTGATGTGCGAGTTCTCCGGCACGTCCTTTAATACTCCAACAATCTGCATGGGCGTTGGCTGACCCGAGAACACTTGAATGATCTTGCCGATTGGATCTTCATTACCCAGGATCCTCCTCGCTGCCGATTCCGAGATCACGATCGTGTTGGGCTGTGAAAGTGCTGTTCCCACATCTCCTTTTATCAACGGGAAAGAAAACATTTTTAGAAAAGAAGCTTCTGCATAAAACATCTTCTTCTCAAAATGTGGCTGGTTGTTATAGGTTACGACGGTGCCATCGCCAAATGATATAAGCCTGGCAAAATTCTCTACTTCCGGGTAATCCTGTTGTAGTGCTGGCCCGATGGCACTATAGGCAGAGGCGCCACCTCGTCCTTCGCTCTGTCCACTCCGATAATAATCAAATCGGATCCTGAAGATTCTGTCAGCCTTTGAGTGGAAACTGTCATAGCTCGTTTCAAAAAGAACATACTGGTATATGATGACCGAAGAGGTTATCGCAATCGCCAACCCGAGGATGTTGAGAAAAGAGTATGTTTTGTAACGCACCAGGTTCCTGGCCGAAACTTTTAAATAATGTCTGATCATGATGTTGTTATTTGAATTGAGAGGCCAGCGTTTTGAAAAGGCGAACGGTCGACAAGCGCTGATGACGTCGAACGTGAAGAAAAGATCGGCGATAAGTTTTCCACTTTTGGCCAGGCGTTTTCGGTAGAGTTCGTAAAGATCACCTTGCAATGTCTCAAACACTTCTTCGGAACAAAACCATCGCAGGAAGCGATCGGGCAGTCGTGGCGGATCCTGATCTTTCATTTGAAGCCTAGTTTAAGTCCTGGTACCTGTCGCGCGAGTTTCACGCGCATCTCATTAACTTCTTCGAGGGTTCGTATGCCGTAAGGAGTGATTCGATAGAATTTTTTTCTTCGTCCTCCCCTTTCGGTCGTGGCGCCGCCTTCTTTGGAGACAACATATCCTTTGCTTTCGAGGCGGTATAGGGCAGAGTGCAGGGCGCCGATGCTGGGATGTTTACCGAGCTTCTCCTGTAGGGTTTCCTTGATGGCGACTCCATAGGCTTCGTCGCGCAAGGTTCCGACTACGAGCAACACTAACTCTTCAAAAGCGGCCAATTTCATTTCAGGGCGTATTTCTTTCCTAAAACCAAATCAAATTAGCAATTTGTTATATGATTTTAAAATAATGTATTGAATATTCAGCGGCAACCAACCTTACGGGAATGCTTTCGAACCCCAATCTACAATACGTTATGATGCATGACTTGCTGACTTACAGCATATAACCCTTTCAAAGGGTTATATAATCTGTCCGTCAGGTCTACAAAGAAATTGTACTAAATGCCGCTTCACATTCAAAATCGTGCGTTGAAATCTGAATCATGACTGAATACACGGGCTACCTGTTCTGTTCTTAACGTACTCAATCATGTTTACCTTGTAGAGCTGGTTTTTGATGAGTATTTTACATTTAACTCTTCCACAGACCATGCTCAAAAACTACCTAATCACAACACTTCAATATTTGCAGAAGAACAAAGCAATTTCAGTTATCAATCTGATTGGCCTTACGATCGGTTTGACTGTTTCCTTTTTTGCTTTGCTCTACGTGGATTTTGAGCTGAGCTATGATTCCTATCATGAGAATGCCGATCGCATTTATCGCCTTGTCACGGATGTAAAATCCTCCACGGGAATTGATTACCGGGGCTCAGCTGTTCCGTTGGCACCTGCTATTCAGGAAGCTTTTCCAGAAGTCAAAGCTTCCACACGAATAGTGTTGGATTATCTTATCATTCAAAAAGAAGGCGGTACAGCCAGCGAAGAGAAAATTGCGTATGCTGATTCGAGCTTTTTTTCTGTTTTCACGTTTCCCTTCGTGAAGGGCAATTCCAACAAGGCGCTCAACGTCCCGTTTACTATTGTGTTGTCACAATCTTCTGCAAAAAAATATTTCGGTGAAGTTGATCCCATCGGGAACATGTTATTGATTAATGGAAAAGATCGCGCCTATATTACTGGTGTGATGAAGGACATTCCCCACAATTCACATTTCCGGGTTGACATGTTAGTCTCGCTGTCTACTTTGATTGACGTTTGGAATCCGGGAATGGGAACACGTTGGATCAGCGCCAGGGCAAGTAGTTATTTGTTATTACAAGAAAATGCGAATGTTTTTTCTCTACAGGCCCAATTTCCTTCTTTTGTAGAAAAGCATTATGATCAGCATGAGTTTCAATACACGCTTCTGCTGGAACCATTAAAAGACATTTATTTGCATGGGAAGGCAAGAGGGTCAAGATCAGGAAGTGCCATTACTGGCAACCCGGATAATATTTATATGCTCTCTGTCGTCGCGGGATTTGTGCTGCTCATTGCATCTTTCAATTTTGTTAATTTGACGACCGCATTTTCATTGGGAAGAGCAAAAGAAACCGGTGTAAGAAAAGTCCTCGGTGCTTCAAGGAGTCAGCTCATCTTTCAATTTCTAATCGATGCAATACTGCTGAGTGTCAGTGCATGTTTTCTTTCAATTTTGCTGGTGACTTTATTAACACCTCTCTTCCAGCAGCTTTCGGGAAAAGTCATTGATTTCAGCATTTCAAAAAACATCCGGGATGTTGGAGGATTTGTTTTGCTATCTATATTGATCGGATTGCTATCCGGAATTTATCCAGCCTTCTTTCTATCGGGATTCAAGCCGATCAATAGTTTAAAGGGGAAATTGAGTTCTTCTTCAAAAGGTATCGGGCTGAGAAGAATTCTCGTACTATCGCAATTTTCTATTTCAATCATTTTTGTGGTGGGAACGCTGGTAGTATTTCAGCAACTGTATTTCATGCAAACACAAGAATTGGGTTTCAAGAAGGAGCACAGAATGGTAATTGATTTTCAATTCGATGACAACGTAAAAAAACATCGCGAAACAATTAAGGATCAACTCGCAAGCTTGCCTGGCGTGGCGGCGACCAGTATTTCGTCCTGCATTCCAGGCAGATCGAATCATAAACTTGACACGGAGATCGAGAATGTGGACGGCGTGTATCAAGCCTCGCGCATGGACGCTTACTTTGTGGATGATGATTTTCTTCATCAGTATGAGATTGAAATCATTGCGGGCCGTCCATTTTCAAATTATATCGCGTCAGACTCTACTGAAGCAATGATTGTAAATGAAGCGGCGGTCAGATGGCTGGGCTATCATCGTTCTGAAGATGCAATAGGAAAGAAGTTTGCTCAATGGGGAAGAAAAGGTCTCATCATTGGCGTGGCGCGTGATTTCCATTTTGAGTCTTTCCGTGAAGAAGTTCAGCCGTTGACATTTCAGTTGGAAGATTTGCCGACTTTTCTTTCATTGACTGTCTCAGCTAAAAACCTTGCAACGACCATTGATCACATCGAAAGAAAATGGAACCAGATAGCCGGAGGAATACCCATGACCTATTTTTTTGCGGACGATGCGTATGATGCCCAATATGTGTCGGAGGCGAGATTTGGAAAGCTGTTTTTAATCTTTGCCGCGTTAGCAATTGTGCTATCGTGCCTGGGCCTCGTTGGATTGTCCGCATTCAGCACGGCGCAACGCACAAAAGAAATTGGAATTCGTAAAGTGCTTGGATCATCTGTACCTGAAATCCTGGCATTATTATCGAAAGATTTTCTTGCCTTGATCGTAGTTGCAGTGGTCATCGCCATTCCTGTTTCATGGCTATCGATGAATAGATGGCTCGATGGTTTTGCTTATCGGATTACCATTTCCTGGTGGCTATTCGCAGTGGCAGGAATAACAGTGGCATCGGTAGCATTGGCGAGCATTTCTTATCAAACACTGAAAGCAGCCAATGCAAATCCCGTAAACAGCCTAAAAAGTGAGTAGCAATTCTTCAAATTGTAAAGAAGGGCTGCATTTGATATTAAAAGAACTACATCAAATTTATCGAACCCCTCAAATGCTCGAATCGGATTAAATCCTCAACAAAAAAGTTCGATATTCGTCCGCTCCGGTCTACTTTTACTATTATAGCCCCTTGTATATTAAAATGTTACAAGGGGTTTTATTTAGGGTTGCAACGGCAAGGGAAAGGTACATGAAGTTTACAATGCGATAAATTGGTCAGTGTACCATAAAAACCGAGTGCTGTTCATTACAGATAAATTTTTCTGATCTAATTAATGAGAAATGGACCAATGATGAAAACATCTTTGTAACTCAATACTATTCAATCGAAAATTACCTAGTCGAAAGGATAATCATCGAACGCATTATGCGCGAAGGGCTAAGAATTGATAATCCAATCATCAATCAACAAATCTTGAGCGCATTTGATAAAGCTCTTGACGACTTCATAAGATATAGCAGATTCATCTTAGCGTGGGTCATTGCCTCCAAGAGATCAAAGCAAGAGGTGGTGCTGAACGGAATGGTAAGAGTTTGTGTGAAATTTCAAGTATCTGGAATCTTAGGAAGCGGCTCGCCTTTCATTCCTCTTAACACATGTTTTGCAACAAAATCAGTAAAGGGGACAATATTCTGATGCACACTTGCCTGTTCCAGCGCTTCCATATATGATTTTCGATCCTCAACTGGAATAACTGTCCAAGGGTAACCCCCTGCCGCCAGCATTACATTCATCAGAAATCGCCCGA
>CBQWHS010000208.1:0-6893 GCA_967728665.1 uncultured Chryseosolibacter sp.
GTGATGACAATAAAATCTTTCATTCCTTTAGCAGAACCGTAAACCATTTCTCCCACTGCTGCTGCGTTCGCATCATTGGTAACAATCGCAGGCATGTGAAATTCCTCGGTTAACATATCAGCCAAAGGGATGATGCCTTTCCAGGGAAGGTTTGTTGCGCGCTCGATCGTTCCTTTATAGTAGTTACCATTCGCAGCACCAACACCAATGCCCAGGACTTTGTGTTCACCCTTTACGGTTTCAAGTCCTTTTCTCATGGCATTTGCCAAACCTTTGAAATAATCTTTGAATTCTTCGTACTCCGTAGTTGAAATACTGCCGTGGAAAACTACCTGGCCTTCCTTATCAACAATACCATACTTAGTGTTCGTCCCTCCAATGTCAATCCCGATGGTTAACTCTTTCATTTTTTCTGAAGTTAATTATATCGATAAAATTTTGGCGATGCGTAATGATTCACTGTCGATAGGATGAAACTTGTTTGCCATGATGACATTGAAATCATTGTACACCATTTTATTATCACGAATTCCAACCATTGCATTCTTTTTCCCTGCCAGCAAACCCTCTACAGCTGCAATACCCATTCTGCTGGCGAGCACACGGTCAAAGTAAGTGGGTGAACCTCCGCGTTGTAAGTGTCCGAGAATCGTCACTTTGATGTCGAAATAAGAAGAACGCTCAGCAACTTTCTTTGCAAGGGTGTTGGCGTCTCCAATCTTGGAGCCCTCCGCTACAACAATCAGGTTTGATTTCTTCGATGTTTCGCGATCAGCACCAAGCATTTGAAACAATTCATCAAAGGACATTGCTTCTTCCGGAATGATGATAGCAGTTGCGCCTCCTGCAATGCCACTATTGATGGCGATGTATCCGGAATTTCTTCCCATCACTTCGATGAAAAATAATCGGTTGTGGGAGAGGGCTGTGTCACGTATTCTGTCGATCGCCTCTACTGCAGTATTTGTAGCAGTATCGTATCCAATAGTATAATCGGTTCCAGACAAATCGTTATCAATTGTTCCTGGAATACAAATTGAAGGCACGTTAAATTCTTCGTTGAATTTATAGAGACCGGTGAAAGTACCGTCACCACCTATTGCCACCAGTGCATCGATGCCTTCGGCTTTGATGTTCTCGTAAGCTTTTTTTCGGCCTTCAGTCGTTCGGAATTCTTCGCTGCGAGCAGTCTTTAGAATTGTGCCCCCACGTTGAATAATATTTCCCACCGATCGTGCACCGAGTTTAACGAAGTCGCCTTCAATCATGCCCTCGTAACCGCGCATGATTCCGAAAGCTTCTTTCTTGTAATAGGTACAGGCCCGTACTACGGCACGGATTGCTGCGTTCATTCCCGGAGCATCGCCACCCGATGTAAAGACTCCGATTTTCCGAATATTATTCTCCATTAAAAATAAAAATCCAACAAAAATAACGCATGAGTTTCACTAAACCATAGCATAAATAATCAACTGAATTTCAAACGTTTGAAATAGTTAATTAGGCCATTGGTGGATGAATCATGAGAAGTAATTTCTTCCGCAGATCGAAGCTCCGGCAGAATTTTTTTCGCGAGCACCTTTCCAAGTTCTACGCCCCATTGATCGAAACTGTAAATGTTCCAGATCACTCCTTGAGCGAAAATTTTATGCTCATACATCGCAATCAAACTTCCCAATGTGCGGGGAGTTAATGTTTTGAAAAGAATACTATTGCTTGGCTTGTTTCCCTCAAACACACGATACGGAGCGTGAAACTCGATGTCGTCTTCGTTCATTCCGAGTTTGGCTAGTTCTTCTTCAACTTGCTCTCTCGTTTTGCCATTCATCAACGCTTCAGTTTGTGCGAAGTAGTTTGACATGAGTTTTTCGTGGTGATCGCTCAAAGGATTTTGGCTAATCGCTGGAGCGATGAAATCACACGGGATCATTTTTGTTCCCTGGTGAATAAGTTGATAAAATGCGTGCTGTCCATTTGTTCCGGGCTCACCCCAGATCACCGGACCCGTTTGATAAAGAACGGGGCTGCCATCGCGATCCACTGACTTACCGTTACTTTCCATATTGCCTTGCTGAAAGTATGCTGCAAAGCGATGTAAATATTGATCGTAGGGAAGGATCGCTTCCGATGCTGCACCGAAAAAATTATTATACCAAATGCCAATCAGCGCAAGCAATACAGGAATGTTTTTTTCGAATGGTTCAGATTTAAAATGGTTATCCATGGCATGAGCGCCTTCAAGCATTTTCACGAAGTTGTCGTAACCGATCGTGCATGAAATCGACAATCCAATAGATGACCACAACGAATAACGTCCGCCAACCCAATCCCAGAAGACGAACATGTTCTCTGGAGCAATTCCAAATTTTGTTACTTCCGTTTGATTGGTTGAAACAGCAACGAAGTGTTTTGAAACTTCACCTTTGCCGCCAGTCTTATCCAGGAACCAAGTACGGGCAGATTCCGCATTTGTCATTGTTTCCTGCGTTGTAAAAGTCTTCGAAGCGATGATGAATAGCGTTGTTTCCGGATCGAGTTTTTTTACGGTCTCAGCCATGTGAGTTCCATCAACATTGGAGACAAAAAGAGGAGTGACTGTGCTCCAGTATGGCTTCAATGCTTCCGTCACCATATACGGACCAAGATCGGATCCACCGATCCCGATGTTGACGATATGCGTAATCGATTTGCCTGTATACCCTTTCCATTTTCCTGAAAGCACACTGTCAGAAAATTGCTTTACCTGGTTGAGAACTTTGTTGACCAGCGGCATCACATCTTCTCCATCAACTTGTATCGGATTATTCGAACGATTTCTCAACGCCACGTGAAGAACAGAACGATCTTCAGTGCGATTGATTTTCTCGCCTCGAAACATGGCCGAGATCGCGTTTGCCAACTCGACTTCATTCGCCAGTTCGATAAGAACTTTTAGAGTCTCTCCATTAAGAATGTTCTTAGAGTAATCAACAAGGATATCTTCAAATTGAAGGCTGAATTTTTTGAACCGGTCAGGATCTTCTTCAAACAGCTCGTGCATGTGAGTTGCCTGCAATGTCATGAAGATCATCTCAAGTTTTTGCCATGCAGTGGTTTCCGTTGGGTTGTGGTTAGGTAACATAAATGTGTAATGGGTTCAAAAGTTTAATCAGTCAAGTGAGAAGCAACGTGTAATTCGGTTTGAATGAACAAGGATAACTGAAGCACTTGACGTCCTTCAGAAGTTACTTTTTAAACTTGTTCACAAGCATCGCCAATTTTTCTTCCATGCTTACTTCCTTTTCCTTTGGCTTATTCGGTCGCGGTTTTCCTGCAGCCGACTTGCTCGGTGGAGCGCTTTGTTCAGCAAACGGATCACTTTTCATGGATAGTCCTATTCGCTTCCGCGCGACATCAACTTCCACAACAGTAACAAATACTTTTTGTTGAACTGTCACGGCTTCCTTTGGATCCTTAATAAACTTATCGCTTAAATGGCTGATATGAACAAGACCATCCTGGTGAACGCCAATGTCAACGAACGCCCCGAAGTTGGTAACGTTGGTTACAATGCCAGGAAGTTTCATTCCGATGGTCAGATCCTTAATCGCGTTAACGCCATCTGTAAAACTAAAGACCTCAAATGTTTCGCGCGGATCACGTCCTGGCTTTTCTAATTCTTTAACAATGTCTGTAAGCGTAGGAAGTCCAACTTTGTCGGTCACATATTTTTGGAGGTCGAGTTGCTTTCGAAGCTCAACACTGCTCATCAGGTCTTTTACAGTACAACCAAGATCGGTGGCCATCCGGCTCACGATCGAATAACTTTCCGGGTGGACTGCACTTGCATCCAAGGGATTATCCGCTTCGTGAATTCTTAAAAATCCCGCAGCCTGTTCAAATATTTTTTCGCCAAGGCGAGGGACTTTCATCAATGTGTCGCGATCTTTGAACGGACCATTTTGATTTCTAAATTCAACAATGTTTTTTGCCAGCGCCGGGCTTAATCCAGATACGTATGAGAGAAGTTCCTTGCTGGCAGTGTTCACTTCAACGCCTACTGAGTTCACACAACTCATCACCACATCATCAAGCCCTTGTTTCAGTTTCGTCTGGTCTACATCGTGTTGATATTGACCAACCCCGATTGATTTTGGATCAATTTTTACCAACTCTGCCAATGGATCCACCAGTCGTCTTCCAATTGAAACGGCACCGCGCACAGTGACATCTTTATCCGGGAATTCATCACGCGCTACTTCTGAGGCGGAGTAAACCGAAGCACCGCTCTCGTTTACCATCACAACCAAAACGCGATTGTTCAAGCCAATTGACTTAACGAATGCTTCCGTTTCGCGGCCAGCTGTGCCGTTGCCAATAGCGATTGCTTCGATAGAGAACTTCTCTACCATATTTTTTATCGCAGCTGCTGATTTTCCAGATTCACGTTGAGGTTCATGCGGGAAGATCGCCTCGTAATGCAACAGCTTGCCCTGCCTGTCAAGGCAAACAATTTTGCAACCCGTGCGAAAGCCAGGATCTATTGCTAAAACATTTTTTTGACCGAGTGGTGCAGAAAGCAAGAGTTCCTTGAGGTTCGATGCGAAAACTTTAATGGCTTCGTCATCTGCCTTCATTTTGGTTTCCATTCTGATCTCCGTCTCCAAGGAAGGACGCAGTAATCTTTTGTAAGCATCTTTCACGGCGAGACGAACTTCCGCAGCCGCACCGTTTTCTTTTTTAACGAACTGTCGTTCGATCATCGCGACAGCTTCTTCCTCCGGCGGAAATATATCAAGGGCTAAGACCCCTTCTTTTTCACCACGTCTTAATGCTAACAATCTGTGAGACGGTGTTTTTGCGATGGGCTCTTTCCATTCAAAATAATCTTTGTATTTCTGTCCATCGGCTTCTTTGCCTTTCATCACTCTTGACTCAACGACACCTTCCTTCCAAAAAAGCTCGCGAACATTTTTACGCGTGTCTTGATTCTCACTTACCCACTCGGCGATAATATCGCGTGCTCCTTCTAATGCTTCACTCAATTCATTAACACCTTTTCCAGAGTCAATGTATGACGCAGCAATTTCTTCAACGTTAAAATTCTCCTGGTCAAAAAGTTTTTTCGCCAGCGGCTCGAGTCCTTTTTCCTTGGCAACGGAAGCTCGCGTTTTTCTTTTCGGTTTATAGGGTAGATAAATGTCTTCGAGTTCAGCAATTGTCGTTGCACCCACAATCGACTGCATAAGTTCCACGGTAAACTTTCCTTGTTTTTCTATGGAGCTGATAATGGCTTCTCTTCGTTTGTCGAGTTCACGAAGTTGCTCCAAGCGATCACGGATATTGGCGATCATAACTTCATCCATACTGCCGGTAAGTTCTTTCCGATAGCGTGAAATAAACGGAATCGTAGCTCCTTCGGCCAGAAGGTCAGATACTGCTTTTACATTTTTATGTTGTAGTGAAAACTCTTTTGTGATCTGCTCAATCCAACGTGATATGTTCTCTTGTTCCATAGTTAAATTAGGGGAGGCAAAAATAGAAGAAGGAAGACAACCTGCAACAACGAATTTTTATCTGATTGAAAAATAGGCGTTTAACATGCGACCTTGATGGCCTAACCTCCAACGGTCTTTTTGAGATTTTCGACCAGTCCTGTCCACAAGTCGTGGAGTTCCTTCATGTCTTGCATATCTGAGTAGTCGAAAATTTTGAGATAAACCGATTGAGTCATTTCGTTAAACTCAAGGCGAAGCTCGAAGTAAGACGGATCTTTTAAATCCTCATCATTTTCCGGAAGAAATTCAAATCGTGCAAAGTGGTTGGTCCTGTGGGCAACTTGCTTGGCTTTGTGTTGCTCGTTGTCCCACAAAAATGTGAAAACTTTGCTTTCATTATTAATCTTTACGTCATCGGCAAACCATTCTGCGAGACCACTGGCACTTTGAATGTATGGATATAACATTTTTATGGAGGCGTGAACTTCGTAGTCAGCAGTAAATAATTTTTTCTTCGCCATCTGAGCCGTTGCCATATACTTTCACTTGAGAATTTAATTTAAATTTTTCCACGCGAAACACAAAAGAATAACATGAATGAATTCAGAAGCCAGCCGAAATGCTAAAAAGCGGTTGGTTCAGCCAAAATTCAATCGTCGAAAGGGAATGAGAGAATGGGGGAATCGTTTTTTAGTAAGAATTGTGAAAAGTGCCCGAACTTTGTAAGTTTGCGCTCCCAAATTAATGGCGCGGTAGCTCAGGTGGTTAGAGCGTTGGATTCATAACCCAAAGGTCGGGGGTTCAACTCCCCCCCGCGCTACTTGGATCGAAAAAGTGCAAAATTCATAAAGATTTCGGAGCTTTTTTTGGTTCGATCTCTCGCCTCGCATTTTCAAAGTCTGGGACATACTGGTTGTAGTTTTATTTAGACCATTGTTCTGAGTTTCACCTATTTGCCCCATACAATTTCCTAACGGATATTCTTTATCAATAAATTCAACTGGCCTTTTAAACTAAAGCATCTCTTTTGAGTCAAAACACCAAAAAAGGCATGTGGATAATAGATTGAAAAGGAGCTGGAACATCAAACCTTTCCATTCTTGAATTTCCAAGATTTGTAAAAACTTGTTGCTGCTATCGTTTGCATCACTTTTCGATAACAAAGTGGAGAAGATCCAAATCAAAGTAAGACCTTTACGCTATCACTGATGAATTATTATCATAGAGCAGAATTCCGTAGTGATTTTAATAAAACGACTATTAAATTTTTTACTTCCCAATGTCAAAAACCTCACCCTATTCCACCACTTGGTTTTATACTATGAAACAATTAAAAAATGCAGTAGTCCCAGTGATGCTTTTACTTTTATTGTTTATGGGTGTGTCCTGTGGTGACAAGGATACTGAACCTACCTT
>CBQWHS010000209.1:0-6891 GCA_967728665.1 uncultured Chryseosolibacter sp.
CAAACAGACTCGAACCGGATTGGTCGTAATTAAATTTGAAAACGTTCTGAAAGTCGTAACCAACGCCTGCAAAGATATTTGAAAACAATTTCCGGTTCAGACGAGCGGAGGCATTGTATTGCGAGATTGAATATTTTTCAAGATTGGTGGAAGGTGTTTCATTTCCAAGGCCCCAGAATTTGTCTGGAAATCTACTCGTGGATGTGTTGATATATAGAATGAAGTGCTCGCCCGGAAAAAACACATATCCTTCGCAAGCGATAACCGCTTGCTTGCGAAGTGTGGCAAACGTCACGGCTTTAAAACTCGATGTCCGTGTTAATGAGTCTTTTTTTGCGATCTTAAAAAAATACGTTCCCGCGCCACCAGCGCCCCACAGATATTCAGGAGATTTCACCAGCACTGGAAAGGCAACGAATTTCTCACTTCTCTTTTTCTTTTTTACAAGCGGATAATTCACTTCTTTCCCAGCCTCGTTTTGCGCTGTGCAAAAATCAGGAATAGACATTGTCACCACCAGCACGAAAATCAATCTCCCCATCAATTTCATAATTTTATCGCCCAGTAAGTTTATAGTTCGATATGCGCACGGAGTGAAAAAACATGCGCTGGTCCTCTGTCTTTGTTATAGGCAGGGTTTACAACGAACTGGTAATCCGGTGTGAGCCAAAAACCTTCGTAGAATAAATTTATTTTGTAATACAATTCTGTTATCCATTCGGGTTGATAATTCAACTGTCCATCACCAATAATAAAACCGTAGCCACCAGCTTGAAGATATTGTTTGTGATTCGTTGAAAGCCCGTTCATTACCGTAGCAAATCCGAGCTCATCACTTTGTCTTTTTAATAAGCCTCTTTTATGAACCACACCGAGGCAGAGTGATCGATCAATTTCTGTGAACGCCCAGGTTTCGTTTTTGCCATCATTCCAGCTGGCGCGTGAAAATAATCCCCAGTCGGTGCCCAAACTTTGTTCGAGATTGACGAGAAATCCATATTTATTGCGACTGTATTTGCGCGTTGTCGTGATTTCAGGATTGAGAATGTTTTCCGCAAGGGCTGCATTATAATTGCCCATCCGTGCAAGTGTATAAAATCCCAGCAAGCGAAGAACTCCATTGTTTGCACCCATTTTAAAATGTTTCTCAATTTCCAATGCGTGCGATCTTGCCTTGCCAATGTGTGTATCCATTACGTTGCCATTCGCTTCTTTCGGAACTAACACCGCGGCAGTTCTTACTTTGAAGTTTTCGCCGGAATATTCTAGCATTCCACCCCAGGTATAACCGCGCACATTGGCCGGATAATCCCAACCGCCTCCACTCATCAAGGACCAGTTGAAGAACTGCGAACGAGGGTCGTGACTAAAACGATTGTTATCAAAAAAATCGGCGATGCTAAATTTTCCGAGCACAATCTCAATGTATCTTTTTGTTCGTGTTTTGTTGACTTGATTCGCTGACTCACCAAAATATTCTAGCTCACCACCCAGGTTGAAAGTATGTTTCATATATACGCGACCAACATAAATTGTTGGCGATGGATTCCCAACACGAAAAGCTTCGCCATTGGTAAAACCTGCAATACCTTTCGCACTACTGAGTCCCGAGCCACCTGCGATTTCGGGGTTAATGTAGAACTCACCGATTTTGCCAAGTTGCAAGCCATAAAATAACGTAGCCGTTAACGTGGTGGCGCTTTCATCTTTTGTCAGAAGACTATTAGTGCCCGTGTATGGTGCAGAAAACATCGGATGCCGTTGTGTAACAGTAGTCAACTGAAAATGAAAATCGGTGTTGATGTTTGTGGCGCTGTCTGGAATTGCAGGTATCTGCGCAAGCGAAGCAGTGGCGATCAATAAAAAGGCGCAGCAGACAATTTTTGCCAGGCAGTCAATTTTCATAGGTATCATTCAGAGCAGGTTAAATCATCGCGACGTTGCGACTGAAACTAAAACGGGCGGTAATTTACTATTTCACTTTATAGGAGACGAGAATAATTCACAAGGCAACATGAAGATTTTCATTTGGCTTAAAAATATCTTAAAGTATTTACGTCTTAATGACTTAGGCAAGGGTGGAACCTTAATAAATTTAAGGTCAAAAAAAATATTTCGATATTCATTTGAATTTTTCTGCGAGATGGGAACTCACGCTTCGCCATGCTTCGAATTATGTGGATGACTGAAAACTGGCAGATTGTTCGCATTGCGAAGCAATGACGTTACCATTCCATTAACCTGACGTTACCTACAGACAAAGTTTTATCCGCTTGTCAGTGAATTACAAAATCAAAATTTGATTGTGAATCGATTTGAATAACTTATGGTAAAATTCTTATCATGAAGTGGACTGTTCTATTGACTCTGATGATCGCTGTGACTTCCTGCAGCCGGGAGGAGAAAAATAATTCATCAGAAGCGTGGATATCGGGTGCTCCTGCAGCGAACCGATATTGTGAAATTAATAAAGAAGGTACAACGGTTATTCCAAACGGACGATTACTTACACCGCTCGGAAAACAAATTACCGTTGCGCCTCATCCCTTTGGTTTAACACTAAGTCCCGATGGGAAAACCATCATCACTGCCAACAGTGGCACCGGACCATTTTCGATTTCAATTATATCTGGCTTCAATGAGTCACCTGTTGTGAGACAAATTCCGGAAGGCGTGAAGCCTGATGAAGGTTTACTTGAGGCAGTATTCATGGGCCTTGCCGTGTCTCCGGATAATAGAATCGTTTATGTTGCCGGGGGACAGGAGAATAAAATTCATTTGTTTGATCTTACAACAGGTGGCAAGTTGGGAGAGATCAATTGCAAGATGATTGACGGTGACAGAGATTTTGAAGACGGCTACATTGGCGACATGGTGCTTAGCAAAGATGGATCAACGTTGTACGCAGTAGATCAAATCGGTTTTCGCTTGATCGTGATGGATACCAAAACAAAGAAGGTAACGCACAACGTAGAGACTGGACGCTATCCATTTGGCGTCACACTTTCTCCTGATGAAAAAACAGTCTACGTTGCTAATGTTGGAATGTTTGAGTACAGCTACATCAAATCACTGGATAAAAATAATTTGAATGCAACTGCGCCACGTTATCCTACGAGCGCTTATGGCTCAAAGGAAATGCGCGAGGGTGTTAAAACTGATTCCCTTGAATTCGAAGGGTTGGGAGACCCGAATGCTCCTGAAACATTTTCAGTTTGGGCCATTGATTTGAAAACTCCCAAACCACAAGTCGTAGCAAAAATTAAAACGGGTGTTCTGGTGGGAGAGGAAGTGGAAGGGATTTCTGCTGTCGGTGGAAGTAGTCCGAACTCAATGGTAGCTACCGATAATTATGTTTTCGTCAGCAATGGTAACAACGACAATATTTCTGTTATCGATATCAAGAACAATAAGGTTATCGAAGACATCGAATTGAAATTAGACGAACGTCTCGGTAATTTGAAGGGTATGATTCCATTCGGTCTTGCGTTGTCACCGGATCAAAAAAAATTGTTCGTAGCGGAAGCTGGAATTAATGCGGTTGGCGTAATTGATGTAAACAGCCAAAAGGTGAAGGGGCATATTCCAACCGGTTGGTTTCCTTCCAAATTGAAAATTACGCCTGATGGCAAACAAATGATCGTGGCAAACGCAAAAGGTTTTGGAAGCGGGCCCAATGGCGGTCGAACTTTTGTTGAAGGTGCAGATGGTGATTACATCGGCAACCTTATGAAAGGAACTGTTTCAGTCATCGACCTTCCATCGGATGAACAACTAAAGTCTTTAACAGAAAAAGTAATTGAAAATAATTTTGCGTTTGAAAAGGTGTTGAGTACATCAGCGAACGTAAATCCGGTTCCATCATTCCCAAACAACAAAAATTCGCCGATTAAATACGTTGTTTTTATTTCGAAAGAAAACCGGACATATGACCAAATTTTCGGTCAGGTAAAAAATGGAAAAGGCGATTCATCGATTGCGGTGTTTGGAAGCAACGTAACCATTACAAATAAGAAGAAGACAAAAACGTTGAAAAATGTGACGGTGATGCCCAATCACCTTGCACTGGCAAACCAATTTAGTATTAGTGATAATTTTTATGTTGATGCGGACGTCTCTGCGGATGGTCATGTATGGCTCACGAATACTTATCCAAATGAATGGATGGAAACACATCATCCTGCATCGTATGGCGGACAACGCAGGCTTAATGAAGAATCGAAAGCACCTGGCAAATTTGGTTTCACGGGCGCAGCCGGAGCAATTTTTCCGGAAGATTACAATCAGCATGGTTCGATGTGGGACCACTTGTTTCGAAATGGAATTGAGTTTTATAATTTTGGATTTGGCGTTGAATTTGGTCCGGGCAGTTATGCAGATTCCACTTTCAAATATGGTGGCGTGCGATACCTGGTAAACTATCCAACGCCGGGTCCAATCTTCGATCGTACTTCACGAATGTTCCCGACTTATAACACAATGATTGCCGATCAATTTCGCGCTGACGTTTTCATTCGAGAGATAAATGAAAAATTTGTGTCACCTAAAAAAGATCTTCCGTCAGTGCTCACGCTTCAGTTATTAAATGACCATGGATCTGGTGAGCGTGCTCATGCGGGATTCCCTTTTCGCGAAAGCTACATGGCTGACAACGACCTGGCGTTGGGACGAGTTGTTGAATATTTAAGTCACACACCGTATTGGAAAAATATGCTCATCGTTGTCACCGAAGATGACGCACAAGGTGGAACTGACCACGTCGATGCGCATCGCAGCATTCTCATGATGATTTCACCCTATGCTAAAAAGAATTACAACAGCCATGTACATTATAGTTTCGGCAGCATCTTCAAAACTTTCTGGAATATATTGGGCATTCCACATTTGAATCAATATGATTTTGGAGCGACAACATTGTCGGACTGTTTTACAAATGAGCCGGACTATACTCCATACAATGCACTTCCTGTAAACAAAGAATTGTTTGATCCACAAAAGGCACTCGATCCTCTCAGTGAAAAATTTGATTGGGAGGCTTCCATCAATGCGACTAAACTGGATGATCCCGAAGAGGAAAAGGAGAGAAGGAAGAATGATGACGAGCGATTGAAGGTGAGACATTAACATCACAGTCTCAATCCTTGATGACGTCATCTGTGATTAGCCAACAGTTTCATGTAAGCGAAAAAGAGAGGGTCTTTAAATATATCGTGTTCGATTGAAGATTTTTCAAGCAACACTCTTAGTTCATTAACGGCAACTGTGAAGAGTGGAGTTCGGACTTTATCGTTTCGTTGATTTCATTATAAAACGGATTCGATTTAATGTGGACATAATCGTTGCGTAGAATTTCATCAATCACGTCCCGATATTTGGAGATGCTGACGTTACTGTTCTTTAGTTCAAACAGACGTGTTTTAATATTGTCAAGCTGATCTCCCTTTACCATTGTATTAAATTTGTATCCAATGTAAATACCGAGATCGGAAATCAATCGGCTGATCAGTGATTGACGGTGTTCCTTCAATACTTCGCGGATTTGAATAAGCGTAAAATTCTCATCCGCAAGTTCAATTTTCTTTGTTCCCGTAAGGATACGTATTGACTTAGTTGTTTTCATAACATTTATCGTTTAATGGAACAAAGTTAGTAATTAACTAATAATATTAGTAATTTACCTAAAATAATTAGTTGCGCAATTTCGTGGATAAATCAGTGATGACTGACCATTTGGCGACATGGGTGCTGGCGCTATCGATTACCGTTGCTTTCGAAGTGAGAGGCCAGTGCTTTTTCCAGTGGAACTGATGTCGGCAGAATAATGGAGAATGTGCTTCCAGCGTCTGGTTTACTCGACACCGAAATATGGCCATGATGATTTTCAATAATTTTTTTGCACAACGCCAGGCCGATGCCTGTACCTTCATACTTGTCACGCGTATTTAATCGCTGAAAGATTGTAAAAACTTTGTCCGTAAATTTTTCTTCGAATCCTATTCCATTATCTGTGAACAACAATTCAACATAGTCCTTGTCGCTATCCAATTCTTTAATTTCACGTTGTTGGTCCCGCGTAACGCTTTTGAATTTGATTTGGATTACAGGCTTCTGCGAACAGAATTTAATGGCGTTGTTAATCAGGTTAGCAAACAACTGATGCAATTGCAATTTGTTGCCGGGAATGACCGGAAGTCGATCTGAAATGATGGTAGTCTCTGTTTGATCGATGAGCAATTCAAAATCGGATTTGACATTGTCAAGAATGACGTTGAGATCGACATCAATGAACGAATCGTCAAGCCTCGCTAACTTGGAATATTCAAGAACGTCACGGATCAGGGCAGACATTCTTTTTGCAGACAGCTCAACTTTTGAAAAATACTTTCGAGTGGTTTCTGCATCGTTAGTACTCTTTTGCGCCAGTTGAATAAAGGTTTGGATCTTTCGAAGAGGTTCTTGTAAATCGTGACTCGCGACATAGGCGAATTGCTCAAGCTCGGAATTTTTTCGTTGAAGCTCCAGGTTTGTCTGCTTCAGTTTTTCGGTACTCTCAACAATGTCGGTAATGTTGTGTGCGGTCATCAGTACTGCGTAGATCCCATCTTGATTTTGTAACGGAATTGTGAAACTTTCATAGAATTTTCCGGTGATCGTTGATTTATACATGGGATTATGTACTCTTTCGCCTGCAAGCGATCGCATCAACGATTGGTGTGTGATAGAGTTTGCCCCTGCCGGCATCACATCAATAAATTTTTTACCGTAAACGTCTGCTCTCCGAATCTTAAATTCCTCCTCACATTTTTCATTGAAGGCAATAAATCGCATATCAACATCAAATACGGCAATGAGGACAAGGGAAGAGTTCAATATTGTTTCTGCAAATTCTTT
>CBQWHS010000210.1:0-6866 GCA_967728665.1 uncultured Chryseosolibacter sp.
TGGGGAATTGTCTTCAGTTACCTGGAAGGAAGAAAAGTGACTGAAGTGTTGGGGGCTGCGCTGTCCACGAGTTTCATTTTTTCGTCGGGCTTATGTCGATCTACTGGCGCGTTTGTCATGATAAATTGGAACGTATCCGAACGATGGATGCCCTTTGTTGTTGCCGTGATATTTTTTATGCCGCTGATGTTGTTTCTATTCCTGCTAGACAAAATCCCAGTTCCAACAAAGGAAGACGTACTACTCAGGACGAAGCGAGCTCCTATGAATATTGAATCGAGAAAATCATTCCTACAAAATTTCCTTCCCGGAATTGTTCTTTTTGTCCTTGCATACATGGGGCTAACCACCTTCCGAGATTTCAGAGACAATTTTTCTGCCGAAGTGTGGGCAGAGCTTGGCTACAATAATCAATCAGGAATCTACACTTCAACAGAGATCCCTGTTTCAATTATGGTGCTCATAATTATCGGCCTGACCATGTTTATCCATCACAACAAAATTGCTTTCATGGTCAATCACTTGATTATTCTGTTCGGTGTTATCCTCATTGGAATTTCAAACTGGTTGTTCACAAGGTCATTCATCGATCCCACGCAATGGATGGTCCTCATCGGTCTTGGACTGTACCTGGGATATGTTCCGTTCAATAGCATTTTCTTTGATAGAATGCTCGCTACATTCAAAGTGACAGGAACAGTCGGGTTTATTATGTATGTCGCAGATGCCTTCGGCTATCTCGGCAGCATCGGTGTCTTGTTCATTAAACAATTCACGTCAATAAAAATTAGTTGGTTAAACTTTATGATCATTACCGGAAACAGTCTTGCCCTGATTGGAAGTGTCTTGATTGTATCGTCAATGATTTACTTTTATCGAAAGAAAATCCGCGTCAGCGATTCGCCAACATAGGATTGTTGCGAATTATGGTATTATAATATTGGGCTATGATGATCGAGTCGCGCAAATCACCGACATTCCACCCTTCTTGCTTGATTACGTTTGAAAGGTTCGGCATTGCGTTCAGCAACGAAGGATAAACGTCCGAACGAAATTTGTTCATCGATATCAGCCGACCATTTTGAAGACAGAAATATTTGTAAGTATTGGATTGGGGATTGGTCATGTTCAATCGCCTCACAATCTTCACATAACCGTTAACAACCATTTCGAACAATATTGGAGACGATTGCCGAGACGGGTCATTGACTGTCAGAAATCTGCGGTTGATTTTTTCATCGGCATCGTAAAAATATACGCTACTGATTTTGTCCGCGCCGTAAAAGAAAAAAGAAGAATGATTTCTAAACAGCGTCGCATTGAACTCTTGCTCTACACTAATCTCTCCGGTCAGCACTTCTCCACTTGCGAGTACGATCGAACCTTGATACCACCGAGGGCCTTCGCTCGCATTTGCAATTGATGAGAGTAAAATTATAAATGATAAAAAGCTTTTCACTTCACGTAACAATGGTGTTACATGAAGTTAACATTAATTTAATTTTCCTACAACAGGCTGGGGATCCAAAATAGAAAGCAATTCCGACACCTCGTGGATTAAATGATCGGGCTTTTCAACGCTCAATTGGTCTGCGGTAAAAGCACCTGTTGTGACGCCCACTACCAATCCACAACCGGCAGCGCGTCCTTCTTGAATGTCTGAAACCGTATCGCCGACTTTGACAACTTCCGATGCCGACTCAATTCCAAAATTTCTCATCGCCTTATAAATCATATCCGGAAACGGCCTACCTCTGTCAACCTCGTCACTTGTAACACTATAGTCAATAAGACAGTTTTGCTCCCATCCCAGGCGTTCGAGCAATGCATTTGTGATTTTACGATCAAACCCGGTGTCGACAACAACCTTTATTCCGTTGGCCTTAAGTTGCTGAAATGTTTCTGTCACATGCGGCTTTTCAGTGACATCTGAATCATTCCTATAAAAACTTATCATCTCTTCAATGAAGTCAGCATGGATCTCAGATATCCATTCGTTGTTTATAATGCGTTCGCCGGTGTAATGATCAAGCAACAACTGCCGAATTGCTACAGGCTTCGGAATCCCCATTACATCGTTCGCTTGTTCAATTGTAATGCTGACACCGTGCTTGCGCAGTGCCCATTTTAATACTCTATGGACATCCTGATTATCATTAACAGTTGTCCCTGCCAAATCAAACACTACCATTTTGTATCGCATGTCTTTTTTTGTGGAAAGTTAGGGGAGACAATCTTGCCCCCTAGCAATTTTACATGAAGCTTAATTGAAGTTCATGATTAAAAAATAATAATCCGTTAACTCAACGCTAGTGGCCAAGATCAGAATGGAATTTAAGTTTGATCTATGATTACATCGGCAAAAGCAGTCCAAGTAGTTAATGAAATTTTTTACCTATACGAAAAATTTGGTGATGCAGATTACATCGGTGAGCCCGTATCACAACTGCAGCATATGTCACAGGCCGCACAATTAGCGATGAGGGAAGGCTATGATGATGAAGTTATTCTAGCTGCCTTCTTCCATGACATCGGACATATTTGTGAGCAGGCTGAAGAAGGAAAGAACATGGATGGCTTCGGAGTTTACGATCATGAAAAAGTTGGTGCCGATTTTTTGAGATCTAAAGGATTTTCCGAGAAGATTGCGACATTGGTGCAAAATCACGTTCAGGCTAAAAGATACCTGACGTACAAATATCCAGAGTATTTTAATCAACTCAGTCATGCGAGTAAGATGACGCTTGAAATGCAGGGTGGTAAGATGAACGATGAGGAGGCGATCAGATTTCAAACAGATCCGTATTTTGAAATCAGCTTGCTGATGAGAAAATGGGATGAATTGGCGAAAGAAATTAATGTAGCGCCAATCGACATCCGTATTCTGAAACAAAAGGCGCTGACATTGTTGTCATCGAATGCATCCTGACGCAATGGATCAATACAATTCCATTAATGAGAATCCAGGTGAGGAGAACTCTCCCATCTATGCAAAATGATGTTGGCGATTTCACAACGAAGCTCTCTCAGTGAATTTGGTTTCGTTACAAAGTAATTTGCGCCAAGCCGCTGAGTTTTTTCCTGATCATCCTTCCAGTTCGAGGTTGTATAGATAATGATTGGCACTTCATCCAGCGATTTAATCTTACGTATTTCGATGAGACAATCCATGCCATCAAACATAGGCATGTTCAGATCAAGAAAAATAAAATCTGGTTTGTAAGTTGTATTAAGCAGGCGTAAGGCGCTCTTCGTACTGTGCGTTTTTTCGCACTCGACTTCAGCGTCGACCATTTGCGCTGCATCACAGAAGATGTCGCAGTCGTCTTCATCGTCGTCGACTATCATAATGTGGCAGGCCATATCGTGATGAGAGCAGATCAGTTAATTAATACTAACCTCTAGTTACTTCAAATCATTTCAATATTTCAGCAAAGTTTGGGAAATCAGAAAAAATCGATGGCACGATAATTTGCAATCAGTCGCTTCGCGAGAAGGCTATGTGACTAATCAAAAAGCCAACGGCAGAAAAGGCATTTATGAAATCAAGTCAATGAAAATGAATCAACAGATATGTTTGCCTCGAAGGTCTCTTCTTCATAGGTTGACGCATCAATTAAGAGTTTCCATCCTTTGAGGGAATGATACTGAGAGCGATCTTTAGTCGTCCCCATTGTCCAAAAAAAAAGAAGGAGCGAACTATGCGTCCGCTCCTTGACTTTATGGGTTGTTATGCGATTACCATTTTTTATTGTATCCGCCACCGCCACCACCGCCACCGCGGTTGCCATAACCACCGCCACCACCACCGCTGCGATTGCCGTAGCCACCGCCACCGCGTGGAGCATCAGTTTTTGGACGTGCTTCGTTAACGGTAAGGTCTTTGCCCTGGAAATTAAATCCGTTCAATTCATTCATAGCCTGCTTTGCAGACGCTTCGTCAGGCATTTCAACGAAACCGAAACCACGGCTCCGTTGCGTTTCTTTGTCAAGGATAATTTTAACAGACGATACTTCGCCATGTTGCTCGAATAATTCTCTCAAGTCGCTTTCTGATGACTTGAAAGAGATGTTTGATACATACAGATTCATTTGATTGATTATTAAAATAGTTAAATGTATTCCTAAAGTTAAAGTTAATTATAAGTAAGATTTTAACGCCTTGCTCCTGCTGGCATGTTTCAATCTTCGTGTTGCCTTTTCTTTGATCTGGCGCACGCGCTCCCGCGTTAAACCAAATTTTTCTCCTAATTCTTCGAGCGTCAGCGGGCTGTTATTGTCCAATCCGTAGTACAATGATAACACTTCTGCTTCTCTTACCGTCAATGTTGAAAGAGCTCTTTTTATTTCTTCCTTCAATGACTCTAGCAATAAACTTGAATCTGGTAGTACCTGATTCTCATCTTCCAATACATCCAACAAGCTTCCGTCTTCACCCTGGATCATTGGCGCATTCACAGAGATGTGTCTACCTGAAATTTGGGCGTTGTCGACTACATCCTGGCTGGAAATACCAACCGCTTCCGCCAATTCATCATTGGACGGCTCCCGTTGGAATTTTTGTTCCAACACTGAAAAAGTCTTTGTGATTTTATTCAGGGAACTGACGCGATTTAGCGGTAGTCTGACGATACGAGACTGCTCGGCGAGACTTTGCATGATCGACTGGCGAATCCACCAGACAGCGTATGATATGAACTTGAAACCTCGGGTTTCATCAAAACGTTTTGCAGCCTTAATCAGACCAAGGTTGCCTTCGTTAATCAAATCGCCCAGCGTCAGCCCGTAGTTTTGATATTGTTTGGCAACGGAAACAACAAATCTCAAATTCGCCTTCGTCAATCTCTCCAATGCAACCTGATCGCCTTCTCGTATCCGCTTTGCCAATTCAACTTCAACATCCATTGAAATTAAATCTACTTTACCAATTTCCTGAAGGTATTTGTCGAGCGATTGCGTCTCGCGGTTCGTGATTTGTTTGCTAATTTTTAGCTGTCGCATTTCTTTTCGTTAAACGTATTATTCTTTCGTGTTGGGGGCTGTTTGATAATAATGGCTCCATAATTCATGCAACTTCACATCCAACATCGGGTTCAATGGTATTAAATTCTCTTTAACAAACATGGCATTATGTATCACTTGCAAATTGCCATTTGAGTCCTCCCAGCGAATATCGCAAGAACACTCTTCACCTAATTCTTTTAACGGCACTACCACAACATCTGCGGCAGGAATTCCATAATGTGATTCATAGCGCTTATGTCTGAGGGGAATGATCTGGTAGGCCTGGTTTAAATGGATAGACATCGTTAATTTTTCTATTCAATTCATATTTTAGTTACTCACCGAAACAAGCGCTGGCCGTTGACCCAATTGCCTTAAAAGGCGTGCGTGACCAATTAGCGCAGAGACAAACGTGCGCGAAGTCTTATAGGGAAGACCAAACTCTCGTGCCGTTGCACTGACAATCCCAGCAATTTTTCTATAGTGAACGTGACAGACGTTCGGGAACAAGTGATGTTCAATTTGAAAATTCAAACCTCCCACATACCAGGAAAACCACCGGCTGTTGTTGCCGAAATTTGTAGTTGTCAGCAGTTGATGTATGGCCCAACTGTTTT
Organism: uncultured Chryseosolibacter sp.; assembly: GCA_967728665.1. Classification (GTDB taxonomy): domain Bacteria; phylum Bacteroidota; class Bacteroidia; order Cytophagales; family Cyclobacteriaceae; genus Chryseosolibacter. Next base: position 5,622 of record CBQWHS010000210.1, read on the forward strand.
CAAGTGTTCTGTTTGCGTCAGGAAGTGGATATTCTGTTCCTTCAATCACGTGCGCCGGCTGGAAAATAATCGCCAAAATAAAACCCGCGATATAATGCATAATTATAATGCCGAGTATTACCTGCCACCATGTCAATGCAGTGAAAATTGCAGGCACCACCAAAATATATCCAAGGTAACCCAGCTTTGTTCCAAGAAGAATAGTCCATTCAATAGCGATGTTCGCATTATGATTTTTCACCATTCCATTCTTTTGATACTTATATAATCGCGTAAAATCTTTTACCATCAACCACACAATCGTCATAAGGCCATAGAGAAACCACGCATAAATAAATTGATATTTATGCATGTGCTTCCAATCAGAATGTGGTGTCAATCTAAGTGCGCCACGCGGGCTGATATCCTCATCCTCTTCGTGCACGTTGGTATACGAATGATGCAACACATTGTGCTGCATTTTCCAATTAAATGTATTAGATCCGATAAAATTCAGGGAGTATCCAATCACGGTGTTTACCCATGCTTTTTTAGAATAAGCCCCATGGTTCGCATCATGCATAACAGACAGGCCAATGCCGGCTAGTCCGAGCCCCATGACAACCACCAGCAACAATAAAGTCGCGTAGCCAGTCACGACACTAAATACTATCAGGAAATATGGAATGAGATAAAGTAGAAACATGAAGACCGTCTTCACAATCATCTCTGCATTCGCATGTTTGCTGAGATTGTTCATTTTAAAATAGTCATTCACTCTTTTGTTAAGCGTCGCAGCAAACTCTCGGTTAGTGTTCGCAAATTTCAAAGTTGTCGGTTTTTCCATAGCGGGTGGAGACGTTAGACAAAGGAGGAGTAGACAATAGCAATACTGAACATTCGGGGTATGTATTCTTTCATAACTTTCAAAACGACATCTGAAAGGCTGAAATTTTTAAGAGACATGAATTAATCATTAAATATTCTAAGGCTGTGACTTTCACAGTCCTCGTTGGCATAACACCTTTGCTAGTTGGGGAAGGAAAAAGGTTTACTGCCGAATAACTGGGGAGAGTTTAAGAGACCACGATGCGCGATGAACGTTAGCAGTGAATTAAGTTTTCCACAATTGTTAATCAAAGGTATCAAAAATAATGTAAAAACCTATCCATTTTGTTCGTTGAACGGGCAGCAAAACGAAGCGGGTGTACGCATAAATGTTGCCTTGGCGCGATAATATCCCATATTTATTGCCTAACTTGCATC